>CAYOHN010000358.1:0-3921 GCA_964403735.1 uncultured Spirochaetales bacterium
CGGGGCGTCTCTCGGTCGCGATTAGGCTGCGTGGGGTCGCAGGATAAGACGGTGCGGGTTTCGAGGGGGTTCCGCGGGACTGCGAAGCCCGTTCGGGGGCCGGCGGGCGGCGGGGGCGTTTCCTCACAAGCGGTCCGCCGGGCTGCGGACGCCGAGGGGGCCCTGCTGGAGGACGTGGGTGTAGATCATCGTCGTCTTGAGCTCGCGGTGGCCGAGGAGTACCTGGACGGTGCGGATGTCGGCGCCGTCTTCGAGCAGGTGGGTGGCGAAGGAGTGGCGGAAGGTGTGGCAGCTGATGCGCTTCGGGACGCGTGATTGCTGGACGGCTCGTTTGACGGCGCGCTGGACTGCGGTCTCGTGGAGGTGGTGACGGAAGCGGCGGCCGGTCCGCTCGTCGACACCGATGCGCGTCGCAGGGAAGACCCACTGCCATGCCCATTCGCGCGGCGCGTTGGGATACTTGGCGGCGAGGTTGCCCGGGAGGACCGGGCCGCGCAGGCCAGCGGCCTGGTCGGCTTCGAAGAGCTGGTGGACGTCGACGAGGTGTTGCCGCAGGCCGCGCTCGGCGATGCGGGGGAGCGGCGCCGCGCGTTCGCGTCCGCCCTTGGATTCGCGGATCACGAGTTGCTGGCGCTCGAAGTCGAGATCCTTGATGCGCAGCCGGAGCGCTTCGAGAAGTCGGAGACCGCCGCCGTAGAGCAGTGTCACCACCAGCCGGTGGACGCCGGTGAGTTCTACGAGCACGCTGCGCACCTCGGCGCGCGACAGCACCACCGGGATGCGTTCGGGCCGGCGCGCGCGGACGGCGCCGTCGAGGCCTTCGAGCTCGCGGTCGAGGACGTCGCGATACAGGAACAGGATGCCCGCGAGCGCCTGATTCTGCGTGGAGGCCGAGACCTTCCCGCGCACGGCCAGGTCGGACAGGAACGCGATGACTTCGCGCGCGCCCATTTGGTCGGGATGGCGTTTGTCGTGGAACAGGATGAAGCGGCGGATCCAGCCGACGTAGGCTTCCTCGGTCCGCGGGCTCATGTGGCGCAGGCGGATCGCCTGACGCACGCGATCGAGGAGCCGCGGGGCGGCCGGCGGCGGAGCGGCGTCTCGGCCGGCCGGCTCGGGCGGACGGTCCGCCTCACGCGGCGCGTCGCGATCGTCGGGCGGACTCGGGTCGGAAGGCGCCGTCATGGTGGAGGCCACGGGAACCGGCGGGGCGATGCGGAGGAGGCTAGATCAGCGTGCGCGGACTCGCGAGGGACGGGGACTCGAAATCGGTGTGCGCCGCCCGAACGACAGCACGAGGCCCGTGAGCAGCGCGAGCACGCTGCCCATGAGAAGCAACGTCAACGCCGGCAGCGGGGCGGCGGCGAACCACGTGAGGGGGCGCGAGATCGGTGGCGCCAGCACGCGGCGCGGTGGCGGCGCGCTGCGCACGAGCGCACCGTCCTCGATGGCGACGCGCGTGCCGTCGGCGCCCTCCGCGACACGATCCTGCGTCCCGCCGAAGCGGCTCCACGCGTCGGCATCGACCGTCGTGCGGAGGAGCTGCCCGTCGCGATCGAAGACGTGGAGCCGGCCGCTCGCAGCAGTGGCGACTTCGATGCGATCGCCCTCGTCGATGCGGATTCGCACCGGCCCGGCGCCCGCGTCGAGGTACCAGCCGCGCAGGAATCGTCCGTCGCTGCCATACACATGGATACGATCGACGTCGGTGCCGGCGTAGACGCGGCCGTCGCGATCGACGGCGAAGCCCGAGGGCGAGACGAGCGGCGGACCGAACGGCGTGACGCGGCGGAGCTGTGCGCCCGCGACGCCGCCGAGCAGCATCCCCGCCACGCCGAGCGCCAGCAGCGGCGTGGCCGCGCGCGATGCGCGACTCACCCGGCGAGCAGGTTCCGCGCCACCACCTTGAGCGCCAGGATCGGCTTCACGCCTTCGAAGATCGGCAGCACCAGGGCATCCACGGTGTAGCGGCTGATCGGATATTCCTCGGCGTAGCCCCAGCCGCCGTGCAGCACCTGTCCCTTCTGCGCGATCTCGACGGCGATGTCGCACGAGAGCAGCTTGGCCTGCGCGGCGAGCGGCGCGGCCTTGCGCTCGTCCTCATCCATCGCCTCGGCTGCGGCGTAGGTGATGGCGCGCGCGGCGGCCAGCTTCGCCGCCATGCGCCCGATCTCGAACTGCGTGAGGCCGAACTCGATCGTCGCCTTGCCGAACTGGATGCGGTCGCGCACGTACTCGGCGCTCTTCTCGAGCGCGGCCTGCGCCAGGCCCGTCGCGCGGCCGCCCGTCTGCAGGCGGCCCGCGGCGAAGCCGCCCATCTGGAGATAGAAGCCCTTGCCGAGGCCGGCCTCGCCGCCCACCAGGTTCTCCGCCGGCACGAACCAGTTCTCGAACTGCACGGTGTAGGAGTGCATGCCGCGGTAGCCGATCGTTGCGTCGGCCTTGCCTTCCATCACACCGCCACCCGGCTGCGTCTGCTTGAACGCATGCTCGCGCGTCGGCTCCTTCTCGACGATGAACAGCGAGAGCCCCTTGGCGCCGGACGCCGGGTTGCCGTCGGTGCGCGCGAGCAGCGCCAAAATGTTCGCGCGACCGGCGAACGTGCACCACGCCTTCGGCCCGTTGATGACGTAGCCGTCGCGGCCGTCGACGGTCGTGCGATCCGCGCGGCACTTGACGGCCGCGACGTCGCTGCCGACGTCCGGCTCCGTCACCGAGATGCCGACCATCAGCTCGCCGGAGGAGATCTGCGGCAACCAGTGCTTCTTCTGCTCCTCGGTCCCGCCGGCCATCAGCGCCTTGGTCAGGATCTCCGGGCGCGTGATCAGCGAGCCGGCCGCGGCCAGCGACGCGCGCGACAGCTCCTCGGTCGTGAGGATCATCGCGAGGTTTCCCATCTCGGTGCCGCCGTACTCCTCCGGGACCGAAAGGCCGAAGTAGCCGAGCTCGCACATCTTCGAGATGAAATCCTCCGGGATCGTCTCGTCATGTCGGTGGATGCGCTCGGCGTGCGGCGCGATCTCCTTGTCGGCGAACTCCCGGACCGACGCGCGCACCTGCTCGAGCGTCTCGTCGAGCGGCGTCTCGTTGCGCCCGCGCTGCTCGGCGACGGCGCGGCCGATCGCGCGGAACACGGCTTCGTTGCCGACGGCGCGCAGCCGCTTGCGCACATCCGCCGGGAACGCGGACAGGATCACCTCGTCGCCGATGCCGAGATCGTCGGCCGACGGGGCCAAGCGGGACGTGAGGCTCCAGACGAGATCCGCGGTGGCCGCCGCGGCCGTGGCCTCGAGCAGCGCGTCAGCGCGCCCTTCGCCCTTCATCCGCTCGGTGTAGGCCACCAGCTCCTGCGCGGCGCGCGCCTCGGTGGCGGCGTACGCGACGCGTTCGGAGAGGACCTGGTGGTCGTCGATCGCGGCGCCGTTCTTGGTGATCTCGCGGGCGCGCGCGAGGGCGCCGTCCAGCAGCATCTCGGCCGGGGCAAGCAGTGCGCGGGCGTCGTCGAGGGTCGGGAGGGCGGGATCGCTCATCGGGGGGTCTCCATGAATGGGGGCGGGCGTCGGGGCCGCGCCGGTGCGCGAAACCGCCGGAGTCTAGCGGGCTCCGCGCGCAGCGGCCGCGCCTCGGACGAGCCGAAAAGGCGCTCCAGGGCAGCAACTTACGTGCACCCCCCGGTCGTCTTCGCGGCCAGGAACCCGAGCAGCTGCTCCACCAGCGCCGGCGCCCCGAACACGAGCCCGACCTTACCGAGGTGAGGGAGCTCGATCGTCACGCAGCGGCCCCCGGCCTCCGGCACCAGCGCCTGGGTCGCCGCGCAGTCCCACGGGTTGAGGTCGAGGTCCACCATCGCGTCGACGGCGCCGGAGAGCACCTGCGCGTGGCCGAAGCGGTGGTCGTGCCCGCGGCCGACTTCGCCCCGAT
>CAYOHN010000359.1:0-3903 GCA_964403735.1 uncultured Spirochaetales bacterium
GCGGTGGCAGCTCGCCGACCAACCCGTGACGGCGCCGGACGGCGCTCTCGCCGTCGCCGCGGCGCCGAGCGCGTCCGCCTCCGGCGGGCCGGGGCCCGAGGAGCGTCTCGCAGTCGGCGATGCCCGGGGGGTGTTGCTCCGCGACACGCGCGGTGTCTGGCGGCGTCTCTCGCTGTCGGGCGCCGTCCGCGACCTCGCCTTCGCACCGGACGGGAGTCTGTGGATCGCGAGCGACGACGGCCTGTACCGACTCGCCGGGAACCGGCTCGAGACTCCCGTCCCGGCGGCGGGCCGATCGGCTCGCCGCGTGCTCCGCGTCGCGCCGGGAGCGCGCGCGATCGCCGTCGCCACCGAAGACGGCATCTTCTGGAGCCGCGACGGGCGGCGCTTCGCGCGCGTCGAGGGATCCCTCGGCACGCGCGTACCCAGCTCCGAGGACCGCGCCGACGATGACGACGACGCGGCCGCACTCGGCGACGTCGAGGGCGCATTCGGCGACAACGAGATGTCGGAGCCGGCGGCCGGTCGCGCGTCGCCGACGGAGCCTGAGTTCGGCATGGGTCTCGCGCTCGCCGAACCCTCCGATCCGGCGGCGCCGTCGATCCTGTGGATCGCTGTCGAGCGCGGGCTGTTTCGCGCGCAGCTCGACACGCGCGATGGCGCCGCTCGTGTCCGCGCGCGATCCGTCCGGACGCCGGTGGCGTTGCGGCCCGCGATCGACGTCGCGCTGACGCCTTCCGGTGTCCTCGTCGTCGGCGAGGGGTCGCTCGTCGAAGGCGACGCGAAGGGAGAGGACTGGCGTGTGTACCGACCGGAGCTGCCGCCCGGTGCCACGCCGACGCGGTTGCTGGCGACGCCGGCGGGCCTCTGGATCGCCAGCGATCGCGGCCTCGTCGAGGCGGCACGGCCGGGAGGCTCCTGGAACCGGGTGGACGAACCCGCCGGGACCACCCCGATCACCGCGTTGGCGAGCGCGTCCGGACGCCTGTTCGCCGCCGGCGCGCGCGGGCTCCTCGTCGGAGAGGCGGCGGCGCGGACCGCGGCGCTCGGACCCGACGAGCCGACGGCCGCAGCGGCGTCCACTGCACGCGAGGTCCGACGGGGCCTGCGGGCCTCCGCATGCGATCCCCCGATCGGGGAGGTTCGTCGCGCGGTACTCATACATCTCGATCTCCGCGGAGAGCGGACGGTCCGGATGTGGGACGGTGTGAACAAGCGGGCCTGGCTGCCCGTGGTCACGCTCGACGGGAGCTATGCGAGCGACAAAGTCCGGAACTCGACGCGCGACGAGGCTTTTCTCTCGAATGACCTCCGGATCCTGCACGACCGCGATCGCGATTCCCGCCGCGACCGCGATGTCTCGCTGCGGCTCGTGTGGGATCTGCGGGATCTCGTCTATCACGACGAACAGATCGACGTCTCCACGGAGATGCGTCGCACGATCGAGCTGCGCGACGACGTCATGGACGAGGTGAACCAGCTCTACTTCGACCGCCGACGCCTGCTCGTGGCGGTCGATCCGGATCGAGTGTCGGAGGCAGACGCGCTCGCCGACCGCCTGCGCGCGGAGGAACTCGCAGCGGGTCTCGATGCCTGGACGGGCGGTTGGTTCGGGCCTCGCGCCGGAACCTACCCGTGTCTGCCCGAGCACCCGTGAAACGAGTCCATCCCGGCACGGGACACCGTCCGGAGCCACGAGACGGCACCGCGCACGGCACGCGCCTTGCTCCTTCCGAGAGGAAACTCGTACCCCACTCGGAGGCATCATGAAGCATCGGATGATTTCCAGAAGTCTGATTCCCAGAAGGATGATTTCCAGAGGGCCGTTCGCTCTCTTTGCTGCGTCGCTCGCGACGGCGACCCTGGCAGCAGGGTCCGCGCGAGCGGTGCCGCTGCTCTCGGAGGTGTTCTACGACGCCGTCGGGAGCGACGATGGCCAGTCCTTCGTCGAAGTGCACGGGATCCCTGGAACGGACCTCGAGGGCCTGTTCTTGGAGGTCGTGAACGGCGCCAACGGATCCGTGGTGGCGACGTTGTCGCTCGCCGGAGTGATCGGGCCCACGGGTCTGTTCGTCGTCGCAGATCGCTTCGCGGATGGCACCACCGCAGTTCCGATCTTCGACCAGCTACTGAACTTCGACATCCAGAACGGACCCGATTCGGTCGTCTTGCTGGGACCCGACGGCGTGCTCGACGCGCTGGGATTCGGGGAGTTCGAACCGGGCGAGGTCTTCGCGGGGGAGGGAACTCCCGCGCCTGGCGTCCCGGCGGGATCGAGCCTCGCGAGGGTTTTCGCCGATTTCGATACGGACGACAATGCCACGGACTTCGAGGAACTGTTGGTCCCGACCCCGGGACAGGCACCGGTCCTTCCGGTCCCGGAGCCGACGACGGGTGCCTTGGCTGCTGTTGGCGCCCTCGGGCTCGGCTGGCTCGGTCATTCCCGGCGCAGCCGCTCCGGGCCTCGACGAGATCGGCGACGGCGACGAGCCCCCCACTAAGCCGTAGCCGGGCCCCCCGGCGGCCGGGTGGCCGCTGGGGGGTCGAACTTTATGACTCGGAGGGCTTCGCGGGAGACGAACCTCGGGACAGCCTCGCCTCGGGACAGCCTCGCCTCGGGACAGCCTCGCGCGGAGGGCTTCGCGGGAGACGAACCTCAGGGCGGGCGAGTGGTGCGGCTCAGTCCGGGGGCGCTGGGTGCCGATGACACTGGGCGGAGCCGTGAGCGTCGGGCGCGTTGCGGCGGCTTCGGGGGTCGCGCAAACTCGGGCGTCAAGCGGGCGCGGTGTCTGTCATTCTCGGTCGCCGACGTTGAGCCGCGAACTCGCGAGTTTTCGAAGAGCTACCGAGGTTTCGAAGGTCCGTCGAGTTTTTTTGAATTGGGGGCCGTCAACCGGATGCTTTCCGGCTTCAATACGAATGTCCGCCACCGGGGTGTGCTGTTCCACGTCCAGACCGAGGACAGCGGGCGGAGACATCCCCACGTCATCACACATCTCTATCACGGTGGGACGATTCTCGCGTCCGAGAAGAGCGGCTACGGCGAGCAGCTCGGAGAGAGCGATCTCGCGACGACCGTTCGGGCGTTGATGGAGCGTCAGCACGCCTCCATGCTGAAGCGGCTTCGCGCGGGCGAACTCGATGAGCTGTTGGCCGAGCGCCTCGGCGACGACGTCTTCGCCGCGGCCAAGCCGGAGAGCGCAACCGGCCACACCCAGCGCACCGCGGCGCCCGCGCCGGTAGTGCCGATCCCGCCAGCAGCTCCGGCTCGTCCGGCAGCCGCAGCCGATCGCCCGCTAGACGAGCTGATCCTCGACTACCTCGTCGACACGACTCGCCGCGCTCGCCGCCCGGGTGCCAACGGTGCCGGCCAGCGCGCAGGCGCGGCCGCTTCCCGCAAGCTCGAATGAACGGGCGCGGGCCCACCGCCCCGCCGCGTTCCGCCGCCGTCCGCCCCGCCGCGTCTCGCCGTACCGGGGGCGATCCGCTGATCCGGCTGTTCCACGTCTCGAAGTCATACGGCGTGGGGAGTGTCGCGCTTCGGGATCTCTCGGTGGAGATCCGCAAGGGCGAGCTGGTGTTTCTCAGTGGCCCGAGCGGTGCCGGCAAGACCACGTTGATGAAACTGTTGTTCGCCGCCGAGCGGCCCAGTGAGGGCCAGATCCTCGTGCTCGGCCGCAACGTCGCGCGGCTCGGAGAGCGTCGCATTCCGGGCCTGCGCCGGCGCATCGGCGTCGTGTTCCAGGACTTCAAGCTGATCCAGACTCGGACCATCGAGGAGAACGTGGCGCTCGCGCTGGAGGTCCTCGGGCGTCCGCCCCGAGAGGTGCGTTCGAAGGTCTTTGCGATGCTGCGCCGGGTCGGTCTCCAACACCGTCGCCACGATCTGCCGTCGGCACTCTC
>CAYOHN010000360.1:0-3865 GCA_964403735.1 uncultured Spirochaetales bacterium
TACTTCCAGATCGCGCGCTGCTTCCGCGACGAGGACCTGCGCGCCGACCGCCAGCTCGAGTTCACGCAGATCGACCTCGAGCTGTCGTTCGCCGACGTCGAGGACGTGCTGGCAGTGCTCGAGGAAGTGACGGCGCGCGCCTGGCGCGAAGCCGGCGGCGTCGAGCTGCCGCGGCCGTTCCCGCGCCTGTCCTTCGCCGACGCGATGGCGCGCTATGGCTCCGACAAGCCGGACGTGCGCGTGCAGCTCGAGCTGGTCGAAGTGACGGACCTGTTCCGCGCCTCGGAGTTCCGCGCGTTCCGCGGGGCGGTCGACAAGGGCGGCATCGTCAAGTGCCTGCCGATCCACGATGCCGATGCGCTGACGCGCGGCGAGATCGATCGGCTCGAGGCGTTCGTCAAGAAGGAGCTCGGCGGCAAGGGGCTCGCGTGGGTGCGCGTCACGGCCGACGGCTCGTGGCAGTCGCCGATCGCGAAGTTCCTGTCCGATGCCGAACGCGCCGGGATCAGCGAGCGCACCGGCGCGCGCCCGGGGACGCTGCTGTTCTTCGCCGCCGACGAGTTCGCGAAGGCCAACGCGATCCTCGCCCGGCTGCGCACGGATCTCGGTCGCCAGCTCGGCCGTGTCGACGGCCGCGACTGGGCGCCGCTGCTGGTGCTGGAGTTCCCCATGTTCGAGCGCGACGAGCAGGGCCGCGTGACGTTCATGCACATGCCCTTCGTGGCGCCGGTCGACGAGGACCTGCCGCTGCTCGAGACCGACCCGGAGCGCGTGCGCGGCACGCACTACGACGTGGTGATGAACGGCCTCGAGCTCGGCTCCGGGAGCCTGCGCAACCATCGCAGCGACGTGCAGCGCCGGATCTTCGAGCTGCTCGGCTACTCGAAGCACGAGATGGAGACGCGCTTCGGCTTCCTGCTCGATGCGCTCGATGCCGGCGCACCGCCGCACGGCGGCTTTGCGTTCGGACTCGATCGCATCGCGATGCTGCTCTCCGGTGCCGAGAGCCTGCGCGACGTGATCGCGTTCCCGAAGACCCAGCGCGGCCAGGATCTGCTGATGGACGCACCGTCCGCCGTCGAGCCGGGGCAGCTCGACGAGTTGCAAGTGCGCGTCGTGCCGCCCCCGAAGACGCGCTGAGCGGCTCCGTGCGCAGCCATCGCGTCCAGGTCCTGGTGATCGGCGGCGGGATCAACGGCGCCGGCATCGCCCGGGATCTGGCCCTGCGCGGCGTCGCCTGCGCGTTGGTGGAGCGGCGCGAGCTCGGCTCCGGGACCTCGTGGGCGTCGTCAGGGATGATCCACGGCGGCCTGCGCTACCTGCAGAAGGATCCGGAGGTCACGCTGCACTCGTGCGTAGACTCCGGCGCCATCCAGCGCATTGCGCCGCATCTGGTGTTCCGGATCCCGTTCCTGATGCCGGTGTTCGACGAGGATCCGATCGGACCCGAGCTGGTCGAGGTCGGGCTCGAGATGTACGACCGCTACCAGCCGTACAAGAACGGCCGACCCCACACGCGGCTGACGCGCGCGCAGGCGCTGCGGCTCGAGCCGGCGCTGTCTCCCCGGATCGAGTGCGCGTTCACGCTGGACGAATGGGGCGTGGATGCCGCGCGCCTGACCGCGGCCAACGCGCTCGATGCCGCCGAGCGCGGCGCGCTGCTGTGGACGCACGTGGAGGTCGTCGAGGTGCTGCGCGAGGCCGGCGGCCGCGTTGCCGGCGCGTGCGTGCGCGACCGCTTGTCCGGCGACGAGTGGCACATCGAGGCGGACGCGGTCGTCAACGCCACCGGTCCGTGGGCGCCGAAGCTCGCGGCGCTGGCCGGCGTCGAGTTCCGGTTGCGGCCGGCGAAGGGCATCCACCTGGTCTTCGAACGCCGGGTTTCGCAGCTCGCGATCTACGCCCGCGGCATCGACGGCCGCGACATGTTCACGTTCCCGCACGAGCAGAACAGCATGGCGGGCACCACCGACGACGACTTCTACGGCGAACTCGATCGCATCGATGTCACCGAGGACGAGGTCGAGTACGTGCTGCAGGCGATGGCGCGTTCGATCCCGGCGATTCGCTCGCACCGCATCCTGCACACGATTCAAGGGGTTCGTCCGACGCTCTATGGTTTCGGGCAGAGCGAGGACGAGCTGTCGCGCGACTACGTCGTGCTCGACCACGCGCGCGAGGGCGCGCCCGGCTTCTGGACGCTCGCCGGGGGCAAGCTCGCCTCGTATCGGTTGATGGCGCAGGATCTCAGCGATCGCCTGTGCGCGGTGCTCGGCGTCCACGAGCCGTGCCGCAGCGCGACGACGCCGCTGCCTGGCGGCGAGGGCGCGCTCGACGCGCTGGCAGTGGCACGCCGCTTCCGCACGCCGCTGTCCGCCGTGCTGCGACTGGGCTTCCGGCACGGCACGCGCGCGGCCGAGGTGCTGGCGCCGTGGGATCCGGAGCCCGCCGCCAGCGCGCCTCCGCCGCCGCGCGTCGTGTGCGCGTGCGAGCCGGTGCTCGATGCGGAGCTGTTGCACGTCGCCCGCCGGGAACGGGTGCGCACGCTCGAAGACTGCGCGCTGCGCGTGCGGCTCGGGATCGGTGCGTGTCAGGGGGCGGGCTGTACACACGTCGCTGCGGGCATCCTGGCAGGGGTCCTCGACTGGTCGGCGGAGCGCTGCGCGTCGGAGGTGGCGGCGTTTGCCGCCGAGCGTTGGCGCGCGGCCGCGCCGACGCTCGGTGGGCGTCATTTCGCCGCGATGGAAATCCACCGCTACGCGCATCTGGGCGCGCGCGGCTTCACGGCGAGCGCGCCGGGAACGGTTGCGCTCTCCGCGGGCGCGGCGGATCCGCCGGCGGACACGCGGAGCCTCGCGCGGGGCCTGGCGGGGCGCAGCGACGAGCGGGCGCGCGAGACGCTGCAGACGCTGGCGCGCTGGCGCGGCGCGACCCCGACGTCGGAGGCGGGAGCGAAGCCGGAGCCGAGCGCGACGTCGGAATCGGCAGCCCAAGAGTCGCACGATGCGAGGCCGCGCGATGCCGGCCCGCACGATGCCGAGGCTTCGCCGCGCCGCGAGGACGGCACGTGAAGGCCGTCGTCGTCGGCGGTGGGCTCGCGGGCTGCGCGGCGGCGCTCGAACTGGCCGCGCACGGCGTCACCGTCGAGCTGGTCCGTACGGCGCCGGGTGCGAGCGCACTCGGTTGGGGCACGCTCGACGTGGCCGGGGCGTCGCCGCTGCGCCGCGGCGGTCTGCCGCTGCGCGACGCGCCCGGGGCGGCGGCGCTGGCGCCGGCGCGCCGGCTCGAAGTGGCCGCACTCGCCCACCCTGCGCATCCGTACGCGTTGCTGTGGCCGCGCGGTGGGTTCGCGGCCGAGGTGACGGAGGGAGCGGCGGCGCTGGATGGCTGGCTCGCCCCTTCGGGTCTGCGCGTCACCGGGGGGCTCGGCCAGACGCGCTGGCTCGCCGACGTGCACGGCGCGCTGCGCGCCGCAGACTTCGCGTTCTCCGGCGCCGGCGATGGCGACCTCGCGGGCGCCGACGAGATCGCGCTGGTCGACGTCCCGGGACTCGCGGGCTACGAGCCGCGTGCCGCGCTGCGCACGCTCGCCGCCGAATGCGACGCCGTGAGGGGCGGCGGGCGCCCGTTGCAGTTGCTGCGCCTCGAGCTGCCGCCGGCGCTGCGCGCATGCGCTGGGACGCCGGCCCGGCTGGCGCACGCGTTCGAGGGCCCGGCGGCGCGCGAGGCGCTCCGGCCGCTGCTCACCGGCTTCGGCGCCGAGGGGCGGTTGGTGCTGTTCCCGCCGGTGCTCGGCCTCGACGGCGGCGCGCGCGTGCGCGGCTGGCTGCGCGAGGCGATCGGCTGCCGGGTCGCCGAACTGGTC
>CAYOHN010000361.1:0-3839 GCA_964403735.1 uncultured Spirochaetales bacterium
GACCGAGACGCGAGCGCCGCGGCCGTCCCGGTTCCCGATCTGGTCCTCGAGCCGCACGCGCAGCCAGGCGTTCGGCGGCGCACCGGGCTCCGGCTCGCTCTCGTTGCGGTAGAGACGGCCGCCGGTGCGGGTGTTCGCGACGAAGAGATCGAGATCACCGTCGCGGTCGTAGTCGAAGACGAGCAGCGCCTTGCCCGCGCCGGTGTCGACGAGTCCGGCCTCGCTCGCGCGTTCGATCATCCCGCCAGCGCCGTCGTTCTCCCAGTAGTGCATCGGATCTTCGTGGAACGCCTCGTCCGGCTCGCCGTCCTGGAAGTCGACGCCGTTGGTCATCACGAGGTCGAGATCGCCGTCGTTGTCGGCATCGAAGAACGCCGTGCCCCAGCCCCAGGGCCATCGCGCACGTCGAAAGCGTCGGTCGCATCGCTGAACAGACGACCGCTTTCGTTCCGGTACAGCCGGTTGCCGCTGCAGCCCCAGCTCGTGAAGTGCGGGCACGCCGGTCCCGGATCGAAGATCGACGTCACGAACCAATCGAGATCGCCATCACCATCGATGTCGCCCAGGGCGGATCCCATGCCGTTCTCGTCCGTGCCGACCCCGGCGGCGAGCGTCCCGTCGACGAAGCTGCCGTCGCCCTGGTTCCAGAGCAGTTGGCTGGTCCCGAAGTCGCTGGCGAGCACGAGATCTGGCCAGCCGTCTCGGTCGAGATCCGCGAAGGCAGGCGCGAGCACGTAGCGTCCGGGCGGGGTCGGGAACGAAGGGGGCGGGGCCGCGGCGAGCCCCGCGGCCTCCGTCACATCCTCGAAGTATCCGCCGAGTGCCGGATCCTCACCGCCGCGATTGCGCAGGAGCCGGACGTTCGACCCCTGGCCGGGCGCAAAAAGGTCGCCCCGCCACTCGGCGACGAAGAGGTCGAGCCAGCCGTCGCGGTCGAAGTCCCCCGCCGCTGCCGAGGTCCCGCCGATCGGCCCCCCGCCAGCATCCAGCGCGGCGCCGCGCAGCAGCGCCTCCTCGACGAAGCTGCCACTGCCATCGTTGATGTAGAGGTGGTGCCGATCCCCGCCGTGCGAGAGCACGTACAGATCGGCGGCGCCGTCGTTGTCGACGTCTGCGAACAGGGCGCCGTTCGGGTTCGTCGCGCCGAGCGGCAGACCCGCCTGCGCCGTCACATCCTCGAAGGTGCCGTCGCCGCGGTTGCGGAACAGGCGATCCGACGCGTACAGCGTCGTCACGAAGAGGTCCGGCCAGCCGTCGCCATCGAGATCGCCGGTGGTTGCGCCCCCGGTCATCGCGTCGAATCCGCAGAAGAGGTGCGCGAACGCGCAGTTCGGCGGTTGCTGCGGGACGCTCTGGACGTAGCCGACGCCGGCTTCGAGCGTCGCGTCGACGAAGCGAGCGGCGGCGCGCGCGGAATCGGTGCCGACCGCGCTCAGCAGCAACGACACGCACGCCCAGAGCGCCCCGGAGACGCACGCGCGCCGACGGGTCCCCGTCGTACCGGTACCGGCGCCTCTCCGCGGGCGGCTCGCGTGCGGGAATCTCATCGGGCGCAGTGCTCCCCGTCGCCCCCCTGGCTTCTGGCGAGCGTACCCGCTTATGCTCGCGGTTCCCGCGGGTTTCGACGAAGAAGGGATGAAGTGGATGGCGGATCCCGAGGCCTCGCCGCCCGCGGCGCCGCGGCTCGAGCGCTGGGCGGTGCCGGTGCTGTTCGCGCTCGTGGTCGTCCTCTGGGGCGCCGCGGTCGGCTTCGGCAAGATCCGCAGCTTCGACTACTGGTGGCACCTCCGGACGGGCGCCTGGATTCTCGAGCACGGGACGGTTCCGAAAACCGATCTCTTCAGCTTCACCCGCGCCGGGGCCCGCTGGATCGACATGCACTGGGCGTTCCAGATCGCGCTCTCGTCCCTGCAGGGCGCGGCTGGGCACGAAGGCGTCCGGATCGCCAAAGGCCTGCTCGTCACGGGGCTGCTCGCCGGGGCCGGCGCGATCGGCTGGCGGCGCGAGCGGGCCGTCATGACGGGGCTGGCCGTCGTGCTGCTCGCGATCGTCGGCGGGTCGCGCTTCCTGGTGCGACCGGATCTGGTGTCGTTCGCGCTGCTGCTGGCGGTGCTGGCGCTGCTCTTCCGCCACCAGGACCGGGGCGGGCGGGCGGTCTTCGCGATCGTTCCGCTCCAGCTCCTCTGGGCCAACGTGCACGGCCTGTTCGCCGTGGGCCTCGCCGTTTGCGCGATGGCGCTCGTGGCCGAGTGCCTGCGCCCGTGGTTCGGAAGCCGCGAACCGCTGCGCCGGCCCCATGTCGTGCGGCTCGCCGCCGTGCTGCTGCTGTCGGCCGGCGCGTCGCTGCTGAACCCGAACGGGCTCGACGGGGCGCTCTTTCCGCTGCGGCAGCTCGGGATGATCGGCTCTGCCGAGCAGCGCGGGCTCTTCGGGCAGGTGATCCTCGAGCTCCAGCCGAGCCTCGGGCTCGGCTTCGTGGCGCTGGCGCCGGTCGCGGCGCTGGCGGGCCTCGTCGGGCTCGGCTTCGCGCTCGAGCGGCGGCGCGCCCTCGCCTTCGAGCTGTTGCTGTTCGCCGCGTTCGCATTCCTGGCGCTCAGCGCGCGGCGCAATCTGGCGCTGTTCGCGGTGGTCGCAACACCGCTGGTGACGCGGAACCTCGGTGCGGCCTGGGCCCGCGGCCTCGCACCGTCGCGGCGCGCGGTCGCGAGCGCGGCGCTGCTCGCCGCGCTCTGCATCGCCGGCGCGGGCTTCGCGAGACACCAGCTCGCGTACGCGTGGCAGCCCGAGGGCGCTTCCTCCGCCGCGCTGATGCCGGACCACTACCCCGAGCGCGCCGTCGACTGGATCGAGCGCGAGCGTCCGCCGGCGCCCCTCTATCACCGGATGGCCGATGGCGGCTACGTGATCGCGCGGCTGTTCCCGGAGCAGCGCGCGCTCGTCGATGGCCGGCTCGAGGTCTACGGCGAGCGCGCCTTCGCCGAGCTGGACGTGGTGGATGGCGGCACGCCGGAAGGCTTCGCCCGCCTGGATGCCACGTATCGCTTCGGGACCGCCCTGTTGCACCACGCGTTCCTGCCCGACGAGCGGCTGCTCGCGTGGCTGTGGGAGCAACCCGAGTGGCGGCTCGTGTTCGTCGACGAGGTGGCCGCAGTGTTCGTCCGGCAGTCGGTCGGAGGCGACCCGGCCCGCTGGCCGGCGGTGGACCCCGCCGATCCGGCGCTGTTCGCGGCGTCCGGGGCCGACCGCGAGCTGCGTCCGGCCCTGGTGCGCTGGCGACGACGCGCGCAGATCCGGACCCTGATCGCGCTCGGCGAGCCGGAGCGCGCGCTCCAACTCGCCGAGCAGACGTTGGCACAGCAGTCCTGGCCCGAGATCGCAACGCTGCGGGACTGGCTTCGCGCGCAGCCGGCTGCGCGCTGAGGCTCGGCCGCGCGAACGGCCCGGCGACGGCGGTCGAGGGCGGTCGAGGGCGGTCGATGGAAAGTTTCTTCCATTTTCAGGGAAGTCGCATTCCTTCGATGCGCTTCCCGGGCTCGCGCGATCTCCGTAACCATTCGAAAAACCGGAGATTCAGAATTTGGCCCCCCCATTTGCATATTAAATCGCTTGTGGAAACCGCTTCGGCGGGATCCGCACGGGAAGGGGGATGTTTCGTGAGCTGCGCTCGAGGCGGCTCGGATGCATCAATGGACTCGTGCGTCCTGCTCCGAGGGGTTTCTCACTCCCCGCGATCTACCGCGGGGGACTGGGAATCTTACTGGGAGAGGATGGATTGATGCGCGCCTTACGCTTCACGCTCTTTGCTGCCGCGGTCATCGCCCTCGGCGGCGCTCCGAGGG
>CAYOHN010000362.1:0-3832 GCA_964403735.1 uncultured Spirochaetales bacterium
TCGATGAGGATCTCGCGCCGTGGTCCGACCAATGGGCGTTCCTGGCGAGTGTACGAAAGCTCGATCGACCGAGGGTCGAAGCGCTCGTTCGGGACGCCGAGCGGCGCAGTCGGATTCTCGCGGTGCAGCTGCCGCCGCAGGACGACGGGGACGAGGAGCCCTGGATGGCTCCGCCGTCGCGCCGCCGCCGGGAGGCACCGATCGTCGGGGAGCTGCCCCCGAGCTTGGAACTCATCCTGGGCGATCAGGTCTACATCGCCAAGGCGGGGCTACCTCCGGGTCTCCGGGACCGGCTGCTCCGGCTGGCCGCCTTCCAGAATCCCGAATTCTACCGGGCGCAGGCCATGCGGCTGTCGACGTACGGAAAGCCCCGCGTGATCGCCTGCGCGGAGGATCACCCCGCTCACATCGGCCTGCCTCGAGGATGCCTCGACGATGTCCGGCGAACTCTGTCCGACCTCGGGGTGGGCACGGTGATTCGCGACGAGCGCCGAGCCGGCGGGGCGCTGGAGGTCGCGTTTCGAGGGGAGCTCCGGCCGGACCAGCAGGCAGCGGCGGATGCGATGCTGTGTCACGACACCGGCGTTCTGGCCGCGACGACGGCCTTCGGCAAGACGGTGGTCGCCGCGTGGCTCATCGCGCGGCGCGGCGTCAGCACGATCGTGCTCGTCCACCGGCGTCAACTGCTCGACCAGTGGATCGAGCGGCTCTCGGCGTTTCTCGGCCTGCCCGCGTCGGCGATCGGTCGCATCGGCGGCGGGCGGAGCCGGCCGAACGGGGGGCTCGACGTGGCGATCATTCAGAGCCTCGTCCGGAAGGGCGTCGTCGACGACCGCATCGCCGACTACGGCCATCTGATCGTCGACGAATGCCATCATCTTTCGGCGCACAGCTTCGAGCAGGTGGCGCGCCGGGCCCGGGCTCGCTTCGTCGTCGGGTTGTCGGCGACCGTGACCCGCAAGGACGGCCACCACCCGATCCTCTTCATGCACTGCGGGCCGATCCGCCATCGAGTGGACGCCCGAGCGCGAGCAGCGACTCGCCCGTTCGAGCATCGGGTCCTCGTGCAGCCGACGGGGTTTCTGTCCGCCAGGAGTCCTGACGAGGACAAGCGCGTCGAGTTCCAGACGCTCTACCAGGAGCTCATCGACGACGAGCGGCGTACGCGGCGCATCTGCGACGACGTCATCGAGTCGGTCCGAAGCGGGCGTTCGCCTCTGGTTCTGACGGAGCGGAACGGCCACCTCGACCGTCTCGAGCAGGGGCTCGAGGCGCGCGTCCGTCACCTCGTCGTGTTGCGGGCGGGGATGGGCAGGAAGCAGCGACAGGCCGTCGCCGATCGCCTGGCGGCCATTCCGCGCGCGGAGGCACGGGTGCTCCTGGCCACCGGCCGGTACGTCGGCGAGGGATTCGACGATCCCCGTCTCGACACGCTGTTCCTGACGCTTCCGGTCTCGTGGCGAGGGACGGTGGCGCAGTACGCGGGCCGCCTGCACCGGCTCTGCGACGGCAAGCGCGAGGTGCGCATCTACGACTATGCCGATCTCGACGTGCCGATGCTGGCGCGGATGTTCGACCGCCGCTGCCGCGGCTACGAAGCGATCGGGTACGAGGTCGTGCTTCCGGGCAGCGCCATCCCGGGCTGGCCGGCAGATGTCGTTCTGCCGTCGGATCCGGTCTGGAAGCGCGATTATTCCGGCAGTGTGCGGCGGCTCGTTCGGGATGGAGTGGATCCGCCCCTCGCGACCCTCTTCGTCCATGTCGCACGGGCGGCGCCTGCGGATGCCGAGGGAGCGAATCGAGCGCGCAGCGCGACGGAAGCGTTCCTCTATCGGCGCCTCGAGACGCTCGCCGAGACGAGGGCGCGCTTCCGTCTCAACGTCAAGCTGCCGATCGCGTTCGACGGCTTCGGAGCGCTGGAGGTCGACCTGCTGTGTGCCGACGCCCGGGTCGCGGTGGAGCTCGACGGCGCCCAGCATCTCTCGGATCCGGTCGCGTACCGGCGTGACCGGCGCAAGGACCAACTACTCCAGGAGAACGGCTACCTGGTGTTGCGCTTTCTCGCGCAAGATGTGGGCAGGGAACTGGACTCGGTGCTCGATGCGATCCTGAGAGCGCTCACTCGCCGCGCTCTGGGCTAGTGTTCGCACGTGGGGGGAGCCTTCTCGATGATCGAGCCGGGTGTGTTCGCCGTGATCTGCGGTGTGCTCGGCGCGCTCACGGGTTCGTTCCTGAACGTCGTGATCCATCGGCTGCCGCGCGGGGAGTCGATCGTGTCGCCGGGCTCGCACTGTCCTTCGTGCGGGCGCGCGATCCGGCCGTGGCACAACGTGCCGGTGCTCGCGTGGCTGTGGCTGCGCGGGCGCTGTCGCGACTGCGGCGTGCGCATCTCGGCGCGCTATCCGCTGATCGAGGCGCTGACGGCGGCGCTGTTCGTCCTGTTGGCGCTGCGCTTCGGGCCGAGCGCGAGCGCCTTCCTCTGGATGGCGTTCGCGGCCACGTTGGTGGCGGCGGCGGCGATCGACTTCGACCACCGCATCATTCCGGACGAGCTGTCGCTCGGCGGGCTCGCGGTGGGGCTCACGGCGATGCCGGCCGTCCAGATCCTGGAGGGAGCGACGGCGGGCGACGCGTTTCGGCATGCGCTGGCGGGTGCGGCGCTCGGCGGCGGATTGCTGTGGATCGTCGGCTTCGTCCATGCACGCGTCTGTGTCGTGGCGGGCCGGCGCTTCGAGCATTGGCCCGGCGACGACGAGGACTACCCGGCACGCTTCTCGCTCGACTGGTGGACCTGGTTCCCCGGCATGGGCTTTGGCGACGTCAAACTGCTGGCGATGATCGGCGCGTTCGTCGGGCCGGTGGGCGTGGTGCAGACGATCGTTGCGGCGTCGCTCGCGGGGCTCCTGTTCGGGATCGGCTGGGCAGTGCTGCGCCGTGGCCTGGATACTCCGTTTGGTTTTGGCCCGATGCTGGCGCTCGGCGCGCTGGTGACGGTGCTGTGGCCGGTGCCGCTGGCGTGGTTCGCGCCGCTTCCGTAGCGGGAGTTGCACTGGGGACGTTCCTTCCGTATTTCCGTTGTCCCCGGCGGATGTCCCGCGCGCTTGGCTCTCCCAGCCGGGGACAACGGAAATACGGAAAGAACGTCCCCATGCCCTCCGCCAACGCCGAGATGATCCGCTACTGGAACGAGGCCGCGGGCCCGTCGTGGGTGGCGATGCAGGAGCGGCTCGACGCGCAGCTCGCGTCGCTCGGGACGCTCACGCGCGAGCGCACCGGGATCGCGACCGACGAGCGCGTCCTGGACGTCGGCTGCGGCTGTGGCGGGACGACGCTGGAGTTGGCGCGCGCCGTCGGGGCGGAGGGCCGCGTCGTTGCGGTCGACATCTCGGAACCGATGCTGGCGCGAGCCCGGGAGCGGGCCGACGCGGCCGGCCTCGCGGCGCGCATCGAGTGGCAGTGCGCCGATGCCCAGACGGCTTCATTCGACGAGGCGACGTTCGACTGTGTCTACTCGCGCTTCGGCGTGATGTTCTTCGAGGATCCGCCGGCGGCCTTCACCAATCTACGCGGTGCGCTGCGGCCGGGGGGCCGCCTCGCGTTCGTGTGCTGGCAGGCGCGCGAGCGCAATCCGTGGATGATGGCACCCGCGCTCGCGGCGATGCAGCACGTCGCGTTTCCCCCGCCCCCGGCGCCGGATGCGCCGGGCCCGTTCGCGTTTGCCGAGATCGAGCGCGTGCGTGGGATCCTGGGGGCCGCGGGCTTCGAGGAGATCGCGCACGAGGCGGTCGACCGGCCGATGCCGCTCGGACGCGGCGGTCTCGACGAAGCGCTC
>CAYOHN010000363.1:0-3830 GCA_964403735.1 uncultured Spirochaetales bacterium
CCCCTGCCCCGTCCGACCCGGCGCCCGTCCGGCTCGCGTGGGGTGGCGACCTCGCCGGTCAGGGGATCTGCCGAGACGCCCGGGACGGGTTCCCGATCTTTCCCCGCATCCTCGCCGAGCGCCCGGACGTCTTCGTCGGGCTCGGCGACATGATCTACGCGGACGACGTGTGCCACGCCGTCGGCCCGCTCGGCAATGCCCAGGTGCCGGGCGAGTTCGGACCCGCCACGGACCTCGACGGCTTCCGCGCGCACTGGCGCTACGCGCGCGAGGACGAAGGCTTCCGCGTGTTGCTCGCCACCACACCGTACGTCGCCGTCTGGGACGATCACGAGGTGGTGAACGATGCCGGTCCCCACCATGACACGCGCAGCGCACCGCCATACCGAACGCATGTTCCGTTGCTGCCGCTCGCCCACCGCGCGTTCTTCGAATGGAATCCGCTCGCCGACGCCGACTCATTGCACCGCCGGCTTCGTTGGGGGCGACACCTCGAGCTGTTCGTGCTCGACACGCGACGCTACCGCGATCCCAACCTCGCCCCGGACGATGGTCCGGAGCCAAAGACACTGCTCGGTGTCGGGCAGCGCCGGTGGCTCGAACAGGCCGTCACCGGCTCCGATGCGACGTGGAAGGTGATCGCGTCGAGCGTTCCGATCTCGATCCCGACCGGCTCGCTCGAGACCGGCCGCGACGGGTGGGCGGACTTCGGTCAGGACGGGGGATTCGAGCGCGAGCTGCACGGGATCCTGGAACGGTTCCGGGACCGCGGCGTCCGCAACCTCGTGTGGATCACTACGGACGTCCACTTCGCCGCCGCGTTCCGATACCGCCCGTTCGCCGAAGACCCGAAGTTCCGGTTCTTCGAACTCGTCTCGGGTCCGTTGAACGCCGGGCTCTTCCCGAAACCGTTCGTCGATCCGACGTTCGCTCCGCAGCGGCTCTTCTACTTCGCACCGCCGGAGAAGGGCGCGGTCGCCTCGTTCGCCGAGGCGCTGCGCTGGTTCAACTTCGGCGTCGTCGAGATCGGAGCAGACGGTACGCTCACAGCTCGGATCGTCAGCGGCGAGGGCGAGGAGGTGTTTCGGCTGACGTTGGCGCCGCGCCGCCGCTGACGGCTCGGATCCGCTACGCGGATCGTCGCCGCAGCCGCTCGATGCGCTCTTCGAGCGGCGGGTGGCTGGCGAACAAGCGCATCCAGTTGGCGCGATTGCCGCCGCTGATGCCGAAGGCCCGCACCGCCTCCGGCAGTGGCTCGGCGCTGCCCGCGCGCAGGCGCTCGAGGGCGGCGATCATGTTCGGTGTGCCGGCCAGCCGCGCGCCGCCCGCATCGGCGCGGAATTCGCGCTGACGCGAGAACCAGAACACGATGGTGCTGGCGAGAATCCCGAACACGATCTGCGCGATGATCGTCACGATCCAGTAGCCGGGGCCGTAGCCCTGCTCGGTGCGGAACACCACGCGGTCCGCGACGTGCCCGACCACGCGAGACAGCACCAGCACGAACGTGTTCACGACCCCTTGCACGAGCGCCAGCGTGATCATGTCTCCGTTGGCGACGTGACTGATCTCGTGGGCGAGAACGGCCTCGACCTCGGCGCGGTCCATGCGCTCGAGCAGTCCCGAGCTGACCGCCACCAACGCCGCGTCGCGGCGCGCACCGGTGGCGAACGCGTTGGGCGTCGGCGACGGAAAGATCGCCACCTCCGGCATGCCGATCCCGGCCGCCTGGGCCTGTTGCCGCACCGTCTCGAGCAGCCACGCCTCGACGGGGTTCCGGGCATCCGCGATCACCTGCGCGCCGGTCGCGCGCTTCGCGATGAACTTCGACATCGCCAGCGAGAGGAACGAGCCGCCGAATCCGAACACCGCGGCGAAGAGCAGCACCTGCGGCAGCGCCAGATCGACGCCGTTCTCGGCGAGGAAGCCCTGGAATCCGACCAGTCGCAGCACGATCGAGAGCACGAGAAGCACGGCGATGTTGGTGGCGAGAAACAGCAGGACACGCTTCACGGATGGTTTCCTCCTGGGAGCGCACGGGAGAGGGAGCCGCGGACACGTCCGCGGAACATCGCAGTCGAGGTTGCCCCGGCTCGCGCTCGCTGTCCAATCCGCACGCGCAGCCAATCGGCCGTCTCGCGAAGGCAGCGGCGATTTCGATGGCCCCGCGGGGCGAGAAATCTTTCCGGGCGCGAGTGCCGTCGGCATCCGAACCCCGATCGCGCGGTGCTGCCGAGAGTTGCGTTCGCGACTGCCGGCGGCGACCGACCGGCAGTCGTTACCTGCCCCCGGCTCCGGTCACTCACGATCAGCGCCCCCACGTGGAGATGCGGATTCATGCCGACCCTGTCGCACTCGTCGAACCGAGAGATCCCGAACGCGTTCTTGCTCCGCGCCCTCGCGCGCAGCGAGTCCGGACACTGCGAGGGCTGTGGCAGCCGGATGTTCGTCCCGACCGTCACCGGCAAGTGCCCGTACTGCCGCGCCGGCTTCCCACCGCAGGTCGCGCCGTGGGTCCAGGCGGAATCGCGGCTGCTTCCGTTCGCGCCGCGCGTGGGAGAGCGCGTCGTCGTCGACGGTTTTCTATCGCGACTGCTGTCGCGTGTGCTCACGTCGTGGGCGCGTCGATCCCGTCGAGCGCCGGTGCCGCAGCGGCTGGCCCTCGACGCGGGCGACAGCTCGCACGCGCATCTGGCGATCAGCTGAATGGCGATCCTCTGCGTGGCGATCCGCTGAGAGAACCGCGCCGGCGTCCGACCCGGTCCGCCCGGGCCCGCCGTGCCATACTGGCGCAATGACGACGATCGACCCGTCTCGGCGCAGCGCGGGCGAAGCGCCCTCCCGCGCGTCTTCCCGCGCGTCTTCCCGCGCGGAATGGCAGCGACTCGACCGCGCCCATCACCTGCATCCGTTCACGGATCCCCGTCAGGTGCACGACGACGGCGCGCATGTCTTCGTCCGCGGGGAGGGAATCCACGTCTGGGACGCCGACGGGAACCAGTTCATCGACGGCCTCGCCGGCCTGTGGTGCGCGGCGCTCGGCTACGGGCGCCCAGAACTCGCCGAAGCCGCCGCACGCCAGATCCGCACCCTCTCGTATGCCAAGAGCTTCTTCGGGCAGGCGACGCCGCCGCTGATCGAACTCTCGAATGCGCTCACCGAGCTGGCGCCCGCGGGTCTCGGCGTCGCGTTCTTCGCCAGCTCCGGCTCCGAAGCCAACGACTCGATCGTGCGTCTGGTGCGCCACTTCTGGCAGCTCGAGGGGAAACCCGACAAGCGGGTGCTGCTGACACGCGAGTTCGCCTACCACGGCTCGTCGGTGATGGCGGCATCGCTCGGCGGCATGGCGGCGATGCACGCGATGTCCGGGGTCGAACCGGGTGTCGAACACGTCTTGCCGCCGTACTGGTGGCGCTACGGCGCCGGCGAGTCTCCCGACGCGTTCGGCCGGCGCGCCGCCGCTGCGCTCGAGGAACGCATCCTCGCGATCGGACCGGAACGCGTCGCCGCATTCTTCGCCGAGCCGCTGCAGGGGGCCGGCGGCGTCCTCGTGCCGCCGGCGAGTTATTGGCCCCGCGTGCAGGAGATCTGCCGGCGTTACGACGTGTTGCTGGTGGCCGACGAGGTCATCACCGGTTTCGGCCGCACCGGCCACTGGTGGGGGTGCGAGACCTTCGGCATCGAGAAGCCCGACTTCATGACCCTCGCCAAGGCGATCACGTCGGGTTCGATCCCGCTGTCGGCCGTGCTGGTGGGAGAGCGGGTGGCGGCGCGTCTCGAGACCGGCGGCGTGCTGGCGCACGGCTACACGTATTCGGGTCATCCGGTGG
>CAYOHN010000364.1:0-3823 GCA_964403735.1 uncultured Spirochaetales bacterium
ATCGTGTACGGGCCTGTGGGATCTCGCGGCCGGCACTTGGCATCCAGGCGCCTCGCGACTCTTCGGGATCGACCCGAGCTGGCTGCCGAGAGTCTCGGCGAGCAGCAGCATCGTCGGAGAGACACCCGCCGCGTTGCTCGGGGCCGCCATCCCGGTGGCCTCGCGCGCGGGGGATCAGCAGGCCGCGACGTTCGCACAGGGCGCCCGCGAGCCGGGCATGGCAAAGCTGACGCTCGGCACGTCGGGAATGGCCGACGTCCACACCGGCGCCGCCCCCGAGGCGCCGCGCAACGGTGCGTACCCGCTGGCGCTGTGGACGCTCGCCGATGCGAGTGGCCACGTGCTGTATCGCGCCGCGGAGCTCGAGACGACGGCCCTCGGCGCGGTCTGGCTTGCCGGACTCGCCGCCAGCGTGTGGAGCGATCCGGCGTCGGCCGCCGCGACGGCTGCGCCGCCGACCCGCGTCGAGCCCCGCGCCGATGCCGCCACGCGCGCCGATCGTCGCGCGCTCTGGCGGCGCGAACTCGCTCACGCCCGCGCGCGGACGGTCAGCGGCGAGTGAGGCGACGCGCGCATGCGGCACACAGACCGTGGCTGGTCACCTCGCGATTCCCCGATCGCGCCACGCGGGCCGCCAGAGGCAATCGACACCATGCGCAGATCACCGGGAAACTTCGCAGCCGGCCCCCGTGGGTCGCATGCGCATCGGCGGCTCGAAGCGTGGCCATGCCAAGCCTTTCGGCGGACGGCGTGATCGACCTGAGCCGGGAGCGGGGGTAGCGTCGAGTCCTCATGGAATCCCTCGAAGATCGAACGATCGGGTGCGTCACCGTGCTGTTCGGCGCGCAGGGCGGAAAGTATCCGCAGGGCAACAGCCTGCTGGTCCGCGGTCGCCAGGAGACCGTCGTCATCGATCCGTCCCTCGGACTGCTTCCGAGGCGTGATCGGCTCCCCGCCGTCGATCGCATCCTGAACAGCCACTGTCACGAGGACCACATCGCCGGCAATCCCCTGTTCCCGAACGCCTCGTGCCACATGCACGAAGAGGATCTACCGGGGCTCGGCTCGCTCGACGGAATGATGGCGATCTACGGCTATCCAGAGCCGGTCCGCAGCCACTTCCGACGCCTGGTCGTCGAGGAGTTCCACTACCAGACACGCGCCGACGCCCTGCCGCTTCGAGACGGTGATGTCGTCGATCTCGGCGGCGCGCGCGTCCGCGTGCTCCACGCACCCGGCCACACGCGCGGCCACTGCTTCTTCTGGATCGAGCCCGACGACGTTCTCTACCTGGCGGACGTCGATCTCTCGAGCTTCGGACCGTACTACGGCGATGCTTGGTCGGATCTCGAAGCCTTCGAGCGCACGCTCGCGATGCTCCGCACGCTGCAACCCCGGCATTGGGCGACCTTTCACCATGTCGGCGTGCTGAGCGACGAAGCCTCGTTTCGAGCCCGACTCGATCGCTTCGCTGCGCGCATCGGCGAGCGCGAGAAGAGGCTGCTCGCATTCCTCGTTGAGGCTCCGCGCAGCCTCGACGAAATCGCACGCCACCGGTTCGTCTACCGCCCTGGAGATGATGTTCCGTGGGCGGAACCCATCGAGTCTCGGAGCATGGAACAGCATCTGGCGCGGCTCCTGGGCGCGGGACGCATCCTCGAAGTCGAGCCTGGGCGCTACCGGGCCGTCTGAGTCCGCAGCGCACCGCGCTTGGGCCTCACGCCGGGGCTCTCGCGAGCCGATGCAAGACGGCAATGTCTGGTGCCATTCTCCAGGCCGCGGCGACGGTATTGCTCGCCACCACGCTCGCCGTCTATGTCGGACTGCGGCCGGACCGATCCCCGGTGCGAGTCCCGCTGCTGGCCGTCCTCGGGGCGCTGATCGTCTGGTCGATCGGCGTGATCTGGCGTCTCACCGCCGCGGACGACGGCATGGCGTTCGTGGGCTTTCTCTTCGGCTGGGCCGGCATCGTCGCGCTGCCGCCGCTCTGGCTCCTGCTCGCCTCCCGGTATGCGCGCGTCCCGATCCTCGAGCAGCGACCGCTGCTCGCGCTCGCGGCCTTCGTTCCCTCGGTGCTCGCCTGGTTCGGGCTGGCATCGAACGAGTTGCACCACCTCTTCTATCGCGAGTTCACGCGCACCACCTCCGAGCGCGGGCCGCTGCTCTACGCGTGGTTGCTCTACGCCTATCCCGCGATTCTCGCAGGCCTGTTCCTGTTCCTGCACGCAGCGCGCATCGCGTCCCCACGAGGTGCCTGGTCCCGGTTCCTGGCCGTGGGTGCCATCGCTCTGCTTCCGACCCTCACGAGCGTGCTGTTCATCGTCGGCTGGCTACCCGTCGCCTACGACCCCACCCCGGCAGCGCTCGGCGTCTCCGTCGTCGTCATGACGCTCGGAATCCTTCGCCTGCAGCTCCTGGATACGCTGCCGCTGGCTCGTCGGGACGTCGTCGATCACCTCCGAGACGGCGTATTGGTCACCGATCGCGACGGGATCCTGATCGATGCCAATCCCGCCGCGATCGCGATCCTCGCCACTTCGAGCGAAGACCTTCGCGGACAGAAGCTACGATCCGTGCTGGCGGCCGCGAGTCGGGATCCGGGAACCGCCGAGCAGATCGAAGAGGCGATCGCAGCGATGGAGCCCGACGGGACCCGGGAGCCGGTCGAGCTGAAAACAATCGGAGATCGCTGCGTCGAGATCACCGCGCGGTGTTTGTTCACGAACGATCGCGAGCCCGTCGGACGGCTCCTGGTACTGCGGGACCGAACGGAGGAGCGCAAGTCCGAGCATCTCCTCCGCCAGGCGCAGAAGCTCGAGACAGTGGGCAGCCTGGCCGCCGGCGTGGCACACGAAGTCAACAACCCGCTCGCATTCGTGCGCGCAAATCTGCGTCAGATCGAGAGACTCGGTGCGCTGATCGCCAAACACGCGGAACGAATCGCGGAGACGGAGCGCGATGCCGATGACCTCGCGGAGTTCCCGCAGCTGATCGCCGAGTCTCTCGACGGGATCGATCGCATCGGACGAATCGTCGATGCCATGCGGCGCTTTTCCCGCGCGCCTGCCGACGACCTCGGTCCCATCGACCTCAACGAGAGTCTGCGCGAAGCGATGAGACTGGCCGAGCTGCACCACAATCGAGGCGTCACGATCGAAGCCTGGCTGGCAGAAGGGTTGCCGACCATCCGAGGATCGGCCCAGCGGCTCACGCAGGTCTTTCTGAACCTGCTCGTCAATGCCAAGCAGGCGCTCGTGGAGCGGTCCGACGGTCACATCACGGCGCGAACACGGTTGGTCCGGGGAATCGTCGAGGTGACGATCATGGACGATGGCCCGGGAGTTCCCAGCGCCATTCGCGACCGCATCTTCGATCCGTTCTTCACGACCAAGGGGCCCGAAGACGGCACCGGGCTCGGCCTCGCGATTGCGTTCGACATCGTGCGCGAACATGGCGGTGTGCTCGAGCTCCGGCCCGGCCCGCGCCACGGCGCCTGCTTCGTGGCGTACCTGCCGTCGCATGCGGGAGCCGATGCTCTCGCCGCCTCCGCCGCCGTCGGGCCGTAGCCCCATCCGGGCGACCGAGCCGACCCGGCGCCCTACCCTCCGTCGTGATGGATGACCTGATTGCGCTGCGCACCGCGGAGCGGCGCTCTCGCGCCGACGAATGGGCATTGGTCCTCGAGGCATCGGGCCTGCATCCGGTCGCCGCCCGCACCGACGTCGGCTGGGCCGTCCTGGTCCCGGGCGACGAGGCGGAACCCGCGCGAATCGCACTCGAAACCTGGGAGCGGGAGAATCCGCGAGCGGAAGAAAAGCCTCGC
>CAYOHN010000365.1:0-3823 GCA_964403735.1 uncultured Spirochaetales bacterium
ACGGCATCCACACCGCCGGTCGCGAGCTCGCCGAGGCCGAGCGAAAGCTCGCCGAATGCGAGCAGCGCCTCGCGTCGCTGGATTCGGAGATCGACGGAATCCGCAGTGCCGTCCAGCGTCAGGCCGAGAGCGAGCGCGACCGGCTGCTGGCCGAGGCCCACGGTACCGCCGAGCGGATCCGAGGCGATGCGGTGGCGGCTGTCGAGCAAGAGGTGCGCCGCGCGCGCACGCAGCTCCGCAGCGAGACCGTCGACCTCGCGGTGCAGCTCGCCGGCGAGCTGCTGCGCAGCCAGGTCAGCGACACCGATCGCACGCGCCTGGTCGACGACTTCGTCCAGCGCATCGAAGCGCCCGAGACCGGCCACGCCGGCTCGGGAAGCGCGCAGGCGGGGAACTGAACGATGGCGGCCCGCGGCTCGGCTGCTGCGCAACGGTACGCGAAGGCGCTCTTCTCGCTGGCGCGCGACGAGCAGCGCGTCGATGCGGTCGGCGAAGAACTCGCCGGGTTGGTCGCCGCGATGGACCAGGTCCCGGCGCTGCGCGACGTGCTGGTACGCCCGCTCTACCCCGCGGCCGAGCGCCGCGCCGCACTGCGCGCCGTCGGCGAGCGGATCGGACTCTCACCGCTGCTCCAGCACTTCCTGTCGTTCATCATCGACCAGCGCCGCACGCGCGACATTGCCGCGATCCTCGACGAGTACCGCGCGCTCGCCGAGGCCGCTGCCGGTCACGTCCGGGGCGAAGTGATCTCGGCCGCCGAGCTCGACGGCGGCCAGCTCGAGCGGCTGCGCAATGCGCTGGCGCGCCGCACCGGCAGTGTCGTCGACCTCGACGTCCGCGTGGATCCCCAGCTGCTCGGCGGCGTGGTGGCGCGCGTCGGTGACCTCGTATTCGATGGCAGTCTGCGAACCCAGCTCTCGCAACTCCGCGTGAGCCTGACCGGAGAAGGTTGAACGATGCCCCTGGACATCAAGCCGGGTGAGATCACCGACATCCTGAAGCGAGAGATCGCGTCGTACGGGCGCGAGATCGACGTCGCCGAGACGGGCACGGTGCTGTCGATCGGCGACGGCATCGCGCGCGTGTACGGGCTCGAGCAGGCGCTGGCCGGCGAGCTCGTCGAGTTCCCGGGCGGCGTCAACGGGATGGTGCTGAACCTCGAGGACGACAACGTCGGCGTCGCCGTGATGGGCGCGTTCGAGCACATCCGCGAGGGCAACGTGGTGCGCCGCACCGGCCGCATCGTCGAGGTGCCGGTGGGCATGGGGCTGCTCGGCCGCGTCGTCGACGCGCTCGGCAATCCGATCGACGGCAAGGGTCCGATCGAGTCGACCGAGACCCGTCGCGTCGAGGTAAAGGCGCCCGGCATCGTGACGCGGCAGTCCGTCAACGAGCCGATGGCCACCGGCATCAAGGCGATCGACGCGATGACGCCGATCGGCCGCGGCCAGCGCGAGCTGATCATCGGCGACCGCCAGACCGGCAAGACGGCGATCGCGATCGACACCATCATCAACCAGAAGGGCGGCGACGTCTTCTGCATCTACGTCGCCACCGGCCAGAAGCAGTCGACCGTGGCGCAGGTGGTGGAGAAGCTCACGCAGTTCGGCGCCATGGAGTACACGATCGTCGTCGCCGCGACGGCCAGCGAGTCCGCGCCGCTGCAGTTCATCTCGCCGTACTCCGGCTGCGCGATGGGCGAGTGGTTCCGCGACAACGGCAAGCACGCGCTGATCATCTACGACGATCTCTCGAAGCAGGCCGTCGCGTACCGCCAGCTCTCGCTGCTGCTGCGCCGGCCGCCGGGGCGCGAGGCGTATCCCGGCGACGTGTTCTACGTCCACTCGCGGCTGCTCGAGCGCGCCGCCAAGATGAGCGACGAGCTCGGCGGTGGCAGCCTCACCGCGCTGCCGATCATCGAGACCCAGGCCGGCGACGTCTCCGCGTACATCCCGACCAACGTCATCTCGATCACCGACGGCCAGATCTTCCTCGAGACGGACCTGTTCAACTCCGGCGTGCGCCCGGCGGTGAACGTCGGGATCTCGGTCTCGCGCGTCGGCGGCGCCGCGCAGACCAAGGCGATGAAGGCCGTCGCCGGCAAGCTGAAGCTGAACCTCGCGCAGTACCGCGAGATGGCGGCCTTCGCGCAGTTCGGCTCGGACCTCGACAAGGCGACGCAGGAGCAGCTCGCCAACGGCGAGCGCCTCACCGAGATGCTGAAGCAGCCGCAGTACCAGCCGATGCCGGTCGAGGAGCAGGTGGTCGCGATCTACTCGGCGACGCCCGAGGACAAGCGTCCCTCGTGGGTCCGCGAGTATGCGGTCAGCGACCTCGGCCGCTACGAGAGCGAGATGCTCGGCTACGTGCGTAGTCAGCATCCGGAACTGCTCGCGACGATCCGCAGCAGCGGAAAGCTCGACGACGACGTCCGGAGCAAGCTCGACGCCGCGCTCGATGCCTTCGCGCAGATCTTCCAGCCCACGCGCCAAGGGGCCGCTGCGTAACCGATGCCGAGCCTCAAGGACATCCGGCGCCGGATCACCAGCGTCAAGAAGACGCAGCAGATCACGCGTGCCATGCGCATGGTGGCGGCCGCCAAGCTGCGGCGCGCGCAGACCGCCATCGAGGCCGCGCGGCCGTACGCGGACCGGATGCGCGAGACACTGCGCGAGGTCGCCGCGAGTGGCGCCGGCAGCGAGCAGCCGCTGCTACTGGCGCGCGAGAAGGTCCGGCGCGTGGACGTCATCGTCATCACGTCGGACCGCGGTCTGTGCGGCGCGTTCAACGCCAACGTGCTCAAGCGCGCGCAGGCGGACATCGAGAGCCGCGAGGCCGGCGTCGAGGCACTGTCGATCATCCCGGTCGGGCGCAAGAGCGCCGAGCAGTTCCGGCGCCGCCGCGCCGGCCAGATCGTGAAGACCTTCACAGGCATCGCCCGCGTCGAGTACGCGTACGCCGTCGAACTCGCCGAGTACGTGAGCGGGCGCTTCCTGTCCGGCGAGACGGACGAGGTGCTGCTCGTCCACAGCGAGTTCGTCTCCACGATGACGCAGCGCCCTCGCTGCTCGCGGATCCTGCCGATGACCCCGGAGCAGGACGCCGCCGCGCCGCCCGCTGGCGAGCCGGCGAAGCTACCGTACCAGATCGAGCCGGACGCCGAGTCCCTGCTGCGCGTGCTGGCGCCGAAGGCGCTCGAGGTCGAACTCTACCGCGCGCTGCTCGACAACCAGGCCGGCGAGCACGCCGCCCGGATGACCTCGATGGAGAGCGCTACGCGCAACACCGAGGAAATGATCAGCGCGCTCACGCTGCAATACAATCGCGCGCGCCAAGCGGCGATTACCAAGGAACTGGTGGAGATCGTGTCGGGCGCCGAGGCGCTCTAGGAGAGGGTTCGATGGCTCAGGCAAACGGTCACGTCGTACAGGTGTTGGGTCCGGTGGTGGACGTCGAGTTCCCGCCCGGCGAGCTGCCGGAGGTCTACACGGCGCTGCGTCTGACCAACGCTGCCATCGACGACCGTGAGGACAACCTCGTCGTCGAGGTGGCCCAGCACCTCGGCGAGAACACCGTCCGCTGTATCGCGATGGACTCGACAGAAGGTCTGCGTCGCGGGCAGTCCGTCACCAACACCGGCGACGGGATTCGCGTGCCGGTGGGCGCCGGTACGCTCGGGCGCATCATGAACGTGATCGGCGAGCCGGTGGACGAGCGCGGTCCGATCGAAGGCGGCAAGACCGCGCCGATCCACCGCGCGGCGCCGGAGTTCGTCGAGCAGGCCACGTCGGCCGAGCTGCTCGAGACCGGCATCAAGGTCGTC
>CAYOHN010000366.1:0-3821 GCA_964403735.1 uncultured Spirochaetales bacterium
TTTCCGGCCGCTTCTCGACCACCGCTTCCTTGGATTTGTCCACGATAAACTCGATTCGCGCCGGAACGCGGTAAAACTCGCGCAGGGCCTCCTCGATAATCGCTTTCGAAGCCTCTTTCTCCACGACCTGCTTATTGGCCGTGTAGGCCGGAGGAAACACCAGCGTAATCTTGTTTTCCGCAACGTTATGCACCTGGCCCATCGCCAGCAAAGAGGCCAGCATCGCCTTTTGCTTGCGCATCGCATCGAGGAATTTCGGCCAGCTCGCCTGCACCCGCGGCAGGTTCAGCGGTTTGCCCGGTTCGAATCCCGCCGCCCGCTCGCTATCGCTCTCGACCGGCGCCTCCCGTTCGGCCGGGACGTCCGGCGATGCCAGCGCCTGCTCGAAGTGTCCCACGGCGTCCTGGCCGCGTCCGAGGTCGAGTGCGCACAATCCCATGAGCTGGAGCGCATCGAGCCGCCGCGACGGAGATCCGAGCGCGTAGCGGAACTCGCCGATGGCGTCCTCGCACAGGCCCATCTCGCGATACGCAATGCCGAGATCGAAGTGGGTCTCCACGTCGCCTTCGCCGAGCGTCTGCGAGACGCCGCGCTTGAAGTCTCGGAACAGCGACGCGAAGCCGTCCTCGTCGGTCGCGGCCCCGTCCGCAGACGGCGCCTCGGACATCGCTTCGGAAAGCTCGGCCGCCAGGTCGAACGAAGCGCCGCCTGCGCGTTCGCCAAACGGGAGGTCCGGCGTCGTCAGCTCCGGCTCTTCGATCGGCGGCGCCGGAGCGACGCGCGCCACCAACGGCTCCGCGGTCGCCTCGTCCTCGTCCGCGTCGGCGTCGGCGTCGTCGGGATCGGCCGCGGCGGTGGTCACGACGTCGTCGCCCGCGCGCACGTTGGCGGTGGACTCGTCGGCTTCGCTCGTCGGCGCCGCGATCGGATCCGCCCAGTCCCGGGTTTCGGGACTCGCATCCTCGAGCGTCGGAGTCGTCAGATCGAGCGCATCGGGAGGTTCGATGTCGAACGGCTCGTCGCGCGTCGGCAACGGGGCCGCTTCGAACTCCGCCGGCGATGCGGCCGCTCCAGAGGACGACGCCGTCGATTCCTCGCGTGCCGGGTCCGAGACACTCTCGGGCGCCTCGCCGCGCTGGAAAGCGATCTCGCCGAGCCGCAGCAGGGCCCCTGGATGACTCGGCGCACGCTCGAGGATTCTCCGATAGATCGACTCCGCCTCGGCGAACAGCCCCTGCTCGAAGTAGAAGCTGGCCTCCTCGAAGTCCTCCTGGATCTGCTGTCCGGCGCCACTCGTGAGTTCGGCGGCGGCCGCCGGGGTGGTGCCCGTCTGCTCGGCGACGGGCGATGCGTCCGGCTCGCTCGCTCGGCTCTCCTCGTCGCTGTCCTCGTCCGGTTCGTCGAGCGGAAGCTCCCAGGCCTCTGCTCTCGTCGCCAGCTCCGACTCTGACTCCTCACCGCGCATCGCCGCGGCGCCGACGGCGCTGTCCGTGCTCTCGTCGGCCGAGAGTTCGAAGCCGCTTGCCGAGGTGTCCGCCGGGTCCGACGCTTCGATCGACTCGCCGGCTTCGTCCTCGTCCGCGTCCGCGTCCTCGGGATCGAGCGCGAACGCAGCGTCGTCGGCTTCGACACCCGCAGGTGTCTCGCCGGCGGACGGCAGCGAACCCTCGCCCTCCCCGCTGATCGCGGCGAGGACATCGTCATCGAGATCGATCTCGATCTCGTCCAGCCCGTCGTCCGCTTCGGCGCCGGCTGCCTCGTCGACCGGCGGCGTTTCGTCGAGCGGCTCCTCGCCAGCGAGCGGCGCTTCCGCAGCCGCGGACTCCGTCGCCGGCACTTCGAGTGCGGCCGCAGCATCGGCGTCGAGTTCGGCGATCCGGCCGCGGAGCACGACGCTGTGCGCGGCTTCGCCTGCCGCCGTCGCGCTGTGCACCGCGCGCACCCACGCATCGACGGCACGATCCGGCGCGCCGGCCATGGCGTGGGCCTCGCCGAGCTGCTCGAGGGCCGCCAGATTCTGCGGCTCCTGCTGCAGCGCCGACTGCAAGCTGGCGATCGCGCGCTCGTGCTTGCGATAGCGGAGATAGACGGCCGCCTCGGCCAGCAGTTGCTCGACATCGCTTTCGGGCGGCACCGTCGAGCCGGGGTCGGGTTCGAGCTCGGGATTGCTTCCCGCACCGGTTCCGGATTCGGCTTCGCTCGAGGCTGCGGACGCAGCCGGTGTCGGCTCCTCGGCAATGGCGTCCGTGGGCACGAACAGGCTCGGATCGAACGGCGCGTCCTCCGCGCCGAGTTCGATGGGTCCGCCTTCCTCGACCTCGATCGGCTCGGAACCGAAGACGCCCTCGCCGGCACCGGCCTCACCGCCCAGCTCTCCGGCGGCGCCGAACAGGCCCTCGTCCGCTGCGCCGCCGGCCCCGGCATCCGCCATGCCCGGCGCGGAGTTCGCGAGCGACGAGAAATCCTGTGTCGGCAGATGGCGCTGCACGATCTCGCGCGCCTTGGCCTCTTCTCCGCGCAGACGCCAGGCCTCGGCACAGGTCCGAAACTCGTCGATCGCGAGTTCTTCCTGCCCAAGCGCCGCGAGCACGCGGGCGAGCAGCTCATGGGAATCCGGCCGATCGGGGTCGGCCTCGACCAGCTTCTGGGCAAACTGGTGTGCCCGGCGCGGCTGCGCGTGATCCAGCCAGATGCCGCCGAGCGTCTCGAGCTCCTCGACACTCTCCGGATGCACCTCGACGACGCGTTCGAGCGCGCCCGCGCGCGCTTCCCAATCCCCCTGCCGTTCACACTCGGCGGCCGCTTCGCGGAACTCGGCGACGGCCTCGTCGGTGAGCTGCTCCTGACGGAGCAGCTCGGCCACCTTCAGGCGACTCGTGACGTTCGCCGGATCCAGGCTGGCCATGCGCCGCAGCAGATCCAGGGCTTCCCGCTTGCGGCCGTCGCGATGGAAGGCGTCGGCAGCGGTCTGCAACGCGCCCATCGCCTCCGAGAGCAAGCCGAGGCGCTGGTAGAGATCGGCGAGCGGTACGTAGACGTCGTGCCGCTTGTCATCGATCTTGGTGACTTGCTTGTAGAGCGCGACCGCCTTGGCGTCGAAGCCGTCGCGCTGGAACTGATCGGCAACTTTCAGGTAGGCCGAGATCGCCTCGTCGTTGCGACCCATGCGCTGCAGCAGATCGCCGCACTTGAGACGCACTCCGGTGTCACGCGGATCTGCGTTGAGGACGGTCTGGTAGTCCTTCAGAGCCTTGTCCAGCGCGCCCTTCTGCAGGTGGCGCTGCGCCGACTCGAGGACTTTCCGCTTGTTGATCGCCGCCACTAGAGTTCCTGTTGGAGGTCGAGCAGGAAGCGCCGCATCAGGAAGCGGGCCTTGCCCAGGTTGCCGCGCGGCTCGAGCGCGACCACCAGGAACAATTCCTCGTCGACCACCCGGAACAGCAGCCAATAGCGCGCGAGACCGATCACCGTCTCTTCGAGGCGGCCGCCGCCGATGGCATCTGCCGCCTTGCGCACCTCGTCGAGGATGCGCCCGAACTCGACGCCGGCTGCGCTGACCTCGCCGTCCGCGGCGGTGGCGTCGACACCCGGCGCGTAGAGTTCGGCAATCGGGATGCCGTCACTTCCCATCAGCGCGATGCCGATGGCTCCGGATACGCCTTCCACCATCTTGCGTAGGATGGGCTCGAAGTTCATGCGTCTCCTCCTCGCAGCCGCGCGAGCCAGCGTTCGAGAGTCTGGATGCTTCGCCTCCGCGCCGCAGCGCCGGTGGCGCTCCCGGCAGCGCTCCCGGCAGCGGTCTCGGCGGCGGTCTCTTGCTC
>CAYOHN010000367.1:0-3805 GCA_964403735.1 uncultured Spirochaetales bacterium
GGCCTCGGCCACCAGCTCCGCTTGACGCGCTTCCTCTTCGGCTTCTTCCCGCTCCCCGATCCTGCGATCAACGGCGCGGGCGAAGTGGCGATCGTCCTGCCGGTCGACATCCCGAATCTCGGCGTCGCGCGCGGCCTGTTCGGACCCGATGCGATGGGAGACTTCTCGCTGCGCATGCTGGCCTTCGGCGAGGCGCCCGGGATTCCCGGCTTTTCGGTGAGCACCCTCGATGTAGTCGGGATCGACGACGAAAGGAGAATCCTGGTCGAGGCGCGCATCCGACCGTCCGGGTTCCCGGGCGAAACCGAGACCGACTCGAACGCCATCGTCCCGGTTCCGCCCGGCGTGTTCGAGTCTGCCTGGTACCTGCTCGACCCGCGCGGTTCGACGCGATTGCTCCTGCGCGATTCGGATCCGCTCGAGATCCGCGCCGGCGACCCGAAGCCGATCGGAAGCGACGGACTGATCCTGCTGTACGCGAACGCGGACCTCTCGCAGCTGGCGCTGCACGCTTTCCAGGATGGCTTCGGCAGCGACAGCGCGGTCTTCGTGCTGGAGGTGCCGGAGCCCGGCGCCCTCGCGGCCCACGGCGCCGCCCTCGCCGTTCTCGCCGCCCTCGCACGACGCCGCAGATCGCGGTGACGGATCCGGGCTGCGAGCGGCGGCCCGCGCCCGATGACCGCTTCTTGGAAGCGAACGGCATCCAGGAGACGAACCCCGCAGCCACGGACGGAAGGAGGATGCAGACGACCGTGACCGCTCGGGTCTGACCCAGCGGCCCAGGTGCCCACCAGGCAAAACGGGGCGAGCGCGCCCGAACCAACACCCGCACCGCAGGCGAAAGCGGCGAGCGACCGTCCGCCATTCGAGAACGCGCGAATCAAGCCCGTGATGGTGATCGGCCCCCGCTGGTCTACCGTCCGGCGCGATGCATCGGGTCGAGCTGGGTCTGCTGATTTCGGAGATCGGCACACGGGACCCGGTGGGGTTGCCGCGGGAGCCGACCGCCGCGCGGTTGTCCGCGATCGTCGAGTGCGCCGTGCGCGCCGAGCGGCTCGGCTTCGACTCGATCTGGCTCGATGGCGACACGCCCCACGCCGCCGGAGTGCACGCGACGACGGTGCTGCTCGCAGCCATCGCCACCCGCACCACGACGCTGCGACTCGGCGCCGGAATCCCGCTGTGCGCGGGCCTCGATCCGCTGCGGATCGCCGAGGACGTCGCCACGCTCGACGGCCTGTCGGCGGGGCGCATCGAAATCGTCGTCAGCGAGCGCGGGTTCGCCACGCCGAGCGACGGCGCTGCGCTCGTGGACGACGAGAGCTGCAGCCGCCTGCGCGAAACCGTCGAGCTGCTGCGCCGCCTGTGGACCGACACGGACGTGTGCTGGTCGGGACGGATCCGAGCGCCGCTCGAGCGCGTGACGGTGCAGCCGCGACCGGTCCAGCAGCCCCATCCGCCGATCTGGATCGGCACCGGCGGCGATCCGGGTCCGGAAGCGCTCGCCGGGACGCTCGGTCTGCCCGCGCTGCTGCCGTTCGGCTCCGGACCCTCGCCGACAGCGCGGGCCGGCGCGTGCAGCCTTGTCTCGTTCGAGGCCTCGGACCCATGGCCGGACCTCGGAACGATCCGGGGATCTGCGCCGCAGATCACCGACCGGCTGCTCGCTGCGCGCGCGGTGCCCGGAATCGACGTGCAGCTCGTGAGCTTCGACCGGACGGGGTGGACCGACGAAGCCGCGATGGAGGGCCTCGAACGCTTCGGCCGCGAGGTCCTGCCAGCGCTGCGGCGGGCCTGAAACGCGCCGATCCGAGGCTCGCTCGCCCACTCCCGCACGGGTCCCTTGCAGCGCCAGAACCCGTTGGATAGTTTCCGCGCCCTCATGAGCCAACCCGACCGACCTCCCTTCGGCGACCGCGGACCCTCGGACCGGCCCTCTTACGGGGACCGCGGCGACCGCCCCTATGGCGGTGGCGGCGGTGGCGGGGGTGGCGGCTATGGCGGCGGCGGCGATCGCTTCGGCGGGGGTGGCGGCGGCTACGGCGGCGGCGGCCCGCGCGGCGGCGGTCGCTTCGATCGCGACCGCGATCGCGACGAGGACTACGACAACCGCAGCGTGAAGGCGCGCCTGCGCGCCAAGGCCCGCAAGAAGGCCCGCAAGCTGCGCAAGAAGACCACGCGCGGCCCGAAGGTCTCGCGGCTCACGACGGACAAGGGCCTCGTCATCCACTACAAGGATCCGCGCGTGCTGCGCATGTTCCTGACCGAGACCGGCAAGGTCCTGCCGCGACGCATCTCCGGCAACACCGCGCGACAGCAGCGCGAGGTGGTCGAGTCCGTGAAGCGCGCGCGCCACTTGGCGCTGCTGCCGTTCGGTGAATCGGTCGTCTGAGCCGCGCTGGATCGCCGGAACGGGTTGATCGGCGGCGCATGCGACCGGGCTCCGGCACGCGGAGCCCGATCGGTCAGACTCCGAGCGCCTTCCGGAGTCCGGCGATTCCGCCGGTGTAGATTCCGCGGACCATCCCCTGCGCCTGCTCTTCGCTCGTGCCGTCGGGCTCGAACGTGCTCTCCCAGTCCACGCGGGATTCCTGCGCGCCGACCTCGGAGATCCGGATCGTCGACAGGTAGTCCTTCACCGGGATCGGACTCTTCTCGACGATCGCGTACGAGAGACTGCGTCCGGCGTCGTCGAAGGCTTCGAGCCGTTCGACGATCGCGATGCCTCCGGGCAGGCTGATCCGGCGCTTCGCGCCGATCCCTTCGCCTTCCACCGTACAGTCCTGGATCGCCGGGCCGCCCCACTTGGCGACGCCGCCGAAGTCCCGGACGAGTTCCCAGACTTTGGCCGCCGGCGCCGCCACCGTGTCGCTGACCGCTACTTTGCTCATGGTCGCATCCTCCTTGCCGCCGTTGGTAGCATGCCCGCTGCGTTCGCCGCGAGGAGCTCCGATGACCGGTGCCGACCGCCTGCTCCAAACCGCCCGCGCCGCCGGCATCGACGTGTGCTTCGCGAATCCCGGCACGACCGAGATGCCGCTGGTCGCAGCGCTCGATCGCACGCCGGGGATCCGCGCGGTGCTGGGTCTCTTCGAAGGGGTCTGCACGGGAGCCGCCGATGGCTTTGCGCGGATGGCGGAGCGTCCGGCGCTGGCGCTGTTGCACCTCGGGCCCGGCTTCGCCAACGGCATCGCGAACCTGCACAACGCGCGCCGCGCCCACACGCCGATGCTCGTCGTCGTCGGCGATCACGCCACGTGGCACGCCGCGGCCGATGCGCCGCTCGCGTCGGACATCGTGTCGCTGGCGAGTCCCGTCTCGGGATGGGTACGCAGCGTGCGGCGCGCGGAGGACGTCGCGTCCGACACGGCCGCGGCGCTCGAGGCGGCGCGGACACCGCCCGGCCAGATCGCCACGCTGATCGTGCCGGCGGACTGCCAGTGGAGTGCCGCCGCGGGCGCGCCGATCGCCGTGCGCACGAGCGATCCGGTTTCGGTGTCTGGTGAGCGGGTCGATGCGGCCGCGCGCGCGCTGCGCGCAGGCGACGCGGCGCTGCTCGTCGGCGGCGCCGGACTCGGCGACCGCGGGCTGCGCGCCGCCGCGCGGATTCACGCCGCCTGCGGTGTAAGGCTACTGCACGATGCCTTCGTCGCTCGCCTCGAGCACGGCGCCCATCTGCCGGAGCTCGAGCGGATCCCGTACTTCCCCGACCAGGCCGTCCAGGCGCTCGGCGGATTGCGCACGCTGCTGCTCGCCGGCACCCGCGACCCGGTGGCGTTCTTCGGCTACCCGGACGGCCGCAGCC
>CAYOHN010000368.1:0-3772 GCA_964403735.1 uncultured Spirochaetales bacterium
GCGCTTCTTCGGCCGCCCCCTGCGCGTCGAGATCCGCGGTCCGGCCGCGGCGGCACCGGCGCGCGTGCCGGGGGCCCTCGGCGGGCGCGCGCCGCAATCGGATGCCGAGACGGAGGCCGATCGGCGTCGCCGGCGCGAGGCGCTGGACCACCCGGCCGTCAACGCGGCGCTCGAGATCCTCGGCGGCGACGTGCTGGAGATCCGGCCACTCGGCGGACCCGCACCCGGCGGACCCGGACCGGGAGGCGGCCGATGAGCGGACCCGACCTCGGCGCGTGGATGCAGCGCGCAAAGGAAGTGCAGGAGAAGCTGGCCGAGGTCCAGCGGGAGCTGGTTCGCCGCACCGTGCAGGGAACGTCGGGCGCCGGCCTCGTCACCGCGACGGCCACCGGCGAACTGCGCATCCTGTCGATCGAGATCGATCCGCAGCTACTGGCCGGCGGCGACCGCGCAATGCTGCAGGATCTCGTGGCCGCCGCCGTCAACGCTGCGCTCCAGAACGCGCAGCGGATGGTGCAGGAAGAGCTCCAACGCGCGACCGGCGGACTCGCGATGCCGGGCGGTATTCCCGGCGGTGGGAGCACGTGATTTGCGCACGTCCCCTCCGATCGAGCGCCTCGTCGCCGCGCTGCGACGCCTTCCGGGCATCGGCGAGAAGAGCGCCACCCGCCTCGCGTTCCACCTGCTCGGCACCCCGGAGCCGCAGGTGCACGAGCTCGCCGACGCCATCGTGCGTCTCCAGAAAGAGATCGTGTTGTGCGCCGAGTGCTTCGACCTGACCGACGCCTCGCCGTGCGCGTTGTGCCGCGACGACCGCCGCGACGTCAGCGCGCTGTGCGTCGTCGAGGAGCCGGCGGACCTCGCGGCGATCGAGGCCTCCGGGCGATTCCGCGGCCGCTATCACGTACTCGGGGGCGCACTGTCGCCGATCGATGGCATCGGCCCCGAGGTGCTGCGGATCGAGGAGCTGCTCGAGCGCGTCCGGCGCGGCGCCGTCCGGGAGGTGATCCTCGCGACGAATCCCACGGCCGAGGGCGACGCCACCGCCCACTTGTTGGCCGAGCGCCTCCACGGCGCCGGAGTCCGCGTGACCCGGATCGCCTCCGGGATGCCGCTCGGCGGCGATCTCGAGTACGCGGATCACGTCACGGTGGGGCGTTCCCTCGACTATCGCCGGGACATGGAATGACGCCCCTCCAGCCGCGTCCCGGAACCAACCGACTCTAAAGCCCGGCGCGACGCGCGCCGATGCCACGGGGACGCGGGAGGGAAGAGATCCTTGCCGCGTGGCCGACCCGCGGACTAGAGTGGTCGGTCCATCGCTCCAGGGATCGAAGACGCTTCTCGAACGAGTGCTCGAACACCCCGATCGTCGATCGAACGTCTCGCTCGAGTCTCGTTCGTTCGCAGCCGGGACCGCGCGGAACGCTATGCCGATGGTCGACACTCAGCTGGTGCTGTACGACGAGGACTACCGCAAGGTCCTCGGCGTCTGCGAGCGCCTGGTTCGCGACGCCCACGCCAAGGGCGTCTTCGTCGTCGACAAGAACGGCCAGTTGATCGCCGAGGCGGGCGACACCCGCGGGATCGACACGACGAGCCTGGCATCGTTGACGGCCGGCTCGATCGCAGCCACGGGCGGACTCGCGAAGATCATCGGGGAGGAAGAGTTCCCGATCCATTTCCACGAGGGCGCGCGCGACAACCTCCACATGAGCATCGTCGCCCAGCGCATCATCCTCGTCGTCGTCTTCGACGAGCGGTCGTCGCTGGGCCTCGTTCGGCTTCGGGTCAAGAAGGCCGGTGCCGAACTGGCGCGGCTCTTCGAGGAGATCCGGAAGAAGAGTGAACGCGGCCGGGCGGGCGGAGGAAGTCCCTTCGCCGAGATCACCGACGATGACATCGACAAGCTATTTGCGGACTGACGCTGCCCCATGTCTTTCATCAACTACGCATCGCGCGAGATCAACTGCAAGCTTGTCTACTACGGACCCGGTCTGTGCGGGAAGACGACGAACCTGCAGTACATCTACTCGAAGACCAACCCGGACCTGAAGGGCAAGATGATCTCGCTCGCCACCGAGACCGAGCGGACGCTGTTCTTCGACTTCCTGCCCCTGGCCCTGGGACAGATCCGCGGCTTTCGCACGCGCTTCCATTTGTACACCGTTCCCGGTCAGGTGTTCTACGACGCCAGCCGCAAGCTGATCCTGAAGGGCGTCGACGGCGTGATCTTCGTCGCCGACAGCCAGGTCGAGCGTATGGAGGCGAACCTCGAGAGCCTCGACAACCTGCGCGTCAACCTCGCCGATCAGGGCTACGACCTCGACAAACTCCCGTACGTGATCCAGTACAACAAGCGCGACCTTCCAAACGCCGCGCCGCTCGCCGACCTGCAGCGCCAGCTCAACCCCGGCTCCGTTCCCGAGTTCGAAGCCTGTGCCAGCGTCGGCACCGGCGTCTTCGAGACGCTCAAGATGTGCGCCAAGGGCGTCCTCTCGGACCTGCGCCGCATGGCCCGCTGAATCATAGGCATGGCCCGCTGAATCAAAGGGATGGCCCGCTGAATCATAGGGATGGCCCGCTGAGTCAGAAGGTCGGCCGGCTGAGGGGTAGCTGCGTGCCCGCGGCAGGATTGCCGGTAGACTCCCGTCATGCCGCTCGCCCGCGTCGGTTCGCACGCGCTCCACTACGAACTCCACGGCGACGCATCGGGAACGCCGCTGCTGCTGCTGGCCGGCCTCGGCGGCTCGGCCCGCGGCTGGCTGGCGCTGCAGGTGCCCGAGTTCTCCGAGCGACACCGCTGCGTGCTGTACGACCACCGGGGCGTCGGCGCCTCCGAGGATCCCGGCGGTCCGTTCTCGACGGCGGATCTCGCCGACGATGCGGCGCGGCTACTGGACGCCCTCGGTCTCGAGCGCGCCCACGTGCTCGGGGCGTTTCTCGGCGGCATGGTCGCACACGAGCTGGCACTCCGGCATCCGCAGCGCGTCGAGCGCCTGATCCTGGTCGGGAGCTGGGCGCGGCCCGACGCGAAGCGGCGGATGCTGATCGAGAAGTGGAAGGCGATGAGCGGGCACCAACTGCCGCTCGAGGTGATCGCCTGGGAGCGGATGCTGTGGACCCTGTCGGACGAGACGCTCGAGCAGACGGATCTCGTGCAGCGCATGCTCGGCGGCTTCCTGCAGGACGGCTTCCCGATGTCGGACGACACCTTTCTGCGACAGTGCGACGCTTGTCTGGGCCACGACGTCACCGAGCGCAAGGACGGTGCGCCGCACCCCGCCCTGGTCGTGTGCGGCCAGCAGGACGGACTCACCCCGCCGCGACTCGCCCGCGAGTTCGCGAGCACGCTCCCGGACTCGCATCTCGTCACGATCCCGAACGCCGCGCATCTCGTAATGGCCGAGGCCGCCAAGCGCTTCAACCAGATCGTCCTCCAGTTCCTGGGCGACGAGCGCGAGTAGTCCCAGCCGGCGCACGCTGCGCTCTCCGGCTGTGATCGCGGTCACGCCGCGGTCCTGCCGCCGACCCCGATTCCCTCCGTGGAGGGATACGCGGTGGCCCGGAGACGTTCGGATGGCTGCTGCGCAACGGCGTTCCTCGTCGTCGCGCTGCTCGCCGCACCCGCGAGACGCGCCGGCGCGACGCGACCACGGCGACGCTCACCCCGAACCGTGCGATCGCGCCCGGCTCCGGGAGCGGTGCGGATTCCCTGGACCTGCGAGTCGCACGAGGCCGGTCCGAAGATCTCGCAGAACGGCGGGCACTC
>CAYOHN010000369.1:0-3762 GCA_964403735.1 uncultured Spirochaetales bacterium
GCGACACCGGTGGGCGACGACGTGCGCGGCGTGCTCGAGGAGCTGGACGAGACCTATCCCGCGTTCTGGGCGCTCGGGCTCTTCCCGTTGCTCCCGCGCTCGAAACATCCAGTTCAGAAGGGTTGGCTCAAAGACGCGATGGCGCGCCTCGCTGTCGACGATGCGGACCGCGAGCGGCTGCGCGCCGAGCATCTCGCCACGATGGCCGAGCACGTGGTAGGTGGCGGCAACGTCGGGCTCGCGCTTCCGCCTGGTACCGCCGCCGCCGACGTCGAAGATGCCGTGACGCTACGCGCGTGCGATGCGCTGGACGGCGCTTGGCAATGGAGTCAGCAGACACGGCAACGCGCGCACGCCATCTTCCAGGGCGACCCCGCGCTACGCCAGCGCGACCTTCGGATTGACGGTGCACCGGAACCTGTGAAGACACGGATCGGCGGAAAGGGGTACATCGTCTGCGCGCCGACGCTCCATCCCGAGACCGGCGAGCCGTACACGTGGGCGCGCTCGCTGCCGGCGACGATCGGCGAGCTTCCGCAGATGCCGCCCGCGTGGGCCGAACAGCTCAAAGACTCTGAGGAGGAGAGCGAAGAACCCGGCGAAGGTCATCCCTGCGACTGGATACTCGGCGAGCTGGCCGACCTCGGCGTCAAGCTGCGCGACGTCACATACCTCAAGGGCAAGGTTCGGTTCGGCTGTCCACTGCACAAAGCGAACCCCGACCGGCCGCACGATACGACCGCTGTGTTCTTCGACGACGGCCGCGGGCTGTGCGCCTCGACACGGTGCACGGCGCGATGGCGAACGGCTCGAGAGTTTGTCGAGCTGCTCGGCAAGGCCGAAGGTCCGCGCATCCATAGCTACGCCGCGATGCTCCCGACGCGCGAGGAGCTCGACGCGCTGGCCGCGTCCCCGCCGATCGTCCCGATCGCAACGCACCTGTTCTACCCCGGACTCACGACGGTCTACGTCGGGCAGACCGGCATCGGCAAGACGACTTCGGTGGTCCGCGCTGCCGTGGATCTGGTCTACGGCCGCGAACCGTGGACGGGGCGGCACGACGGCCGCGACCGGCTGCGCGTGCTGCTCGTCTCGAAGGACGACACGACCCTGTCCGTCGTGCGGAAGGTCGCCGCGCTGGCACCGGACTCGGCGTGGATGGATGGCCGCATCGCCATTATCGGCAAAGAGAAGCGCGCACTGGCGCTCGATGACCACGGTGTCGAGGTACTCGGGAACACCGTCTCAGATGGAAAGTACGACGTGCTGGTCATTGACCCCTACCAGCACTTCCTTCCGGCCGGACTCACCGTCAACGACGACGAAGGTGCGCGGCTGACCATCGACGCGCTCGACAGGATCGGCGGATCGCTGAGCGTGTCGAACGCTCTCATTCACCACCCCCGGAAGCGGGCGCCGAAGGCGAAGCCGGCAACCGAGCTGTCAAAGAGCGAGAGGCTCGAAGAGATCCGCGGGTCCGCTGTCCTGGCGCAGCTTGCGCGATCGGTCGCGACGCTCTGGGAGCTGGAGCCCGGCATCAGGATGCTGGATGCCGTTGTGAACGACGTTCCGCCGCTGGCCGAGCTGTACTTCCAGACCGCGGTCTTTGGCTCGCACGTGGTCACGTGGGAGCTCTCAGGCCCGCCCACGAACGCCGAGGCGGAGGAGCTGCGCGAGCGGCTGCTCGATCTTGAACCCGGCACGTATTCCGTCACCGACTTGGCGCGCCGGCTGTTCGACGTCGACGCGAAGAAGAAGCCGTCCGGGCAGCGCAGAACCACAGCGAAGGTTCACGCGCGACGCATCGCAGAAGAGATGCCAGGACGGTTCCACGTGCTGCCCGAGGGCGGCTTGGAGGTGCTGTAAATGGCCACGTGTCCCGAGGTGTCCGGAGGTGTCCGGGACACTACGGACACCCCGGTGTCCGGGTGTCCCGAGGTGTCCCCCCTAAAGGGGGGAACACACTCGGGACACTTCGCCCGGCCACACAAGAGGGCGGGTGTCCCGAGCAGCTCGGACACCCCCACCGAGAAGTCTTGACCGCCCCATCGGCGGAAGAGCCGGTCGGCCACGGTGGCCGTCCGGGTACGAAGCGGCCCGACCGGGTGCATCCGGCCGGGCCACCAAGAAGGAAAGAGAACACAAATGAACCTGCGAAACGAGCTGAACAAGAAGTCGAAGTTCCTGCGCTGCGCCGACCTCGAGGACCAGCCCCGAGTCTACACGGTCGAAGGCGTGACCCGCGAGGAAGTCGGCCAGGAGCGCGAGCTGAAGTACCTGCTCCACTTCCAGGACGCCGGCATCAAGCCGCTGATCCTCAACGCGACCAACAGCGACACGCTCATTGGCCTGCTCGGGCCCGAGACGTCCGACTGGGACGGCAAGCGTGTCGAGCTCTTCCCGTCCGAGACCAGCTTCCAGGGGAAGAGGGTCGACTGCGTGCGGGTCCGTGCACCGCGGGCGCCAACCCGCCCGGCACTGGTGCAAGAGTCCGCCGACGGGATTCCGTTCTAGAGCAACGAACGCCCGGGTCTGGCGCCATCGTGGTGCTGGGCCCGGGCCCCTTGCCGCATCGAACAGATGGCAGAGGACCGACGTAATGGCTGATCCGGGCACGACGAGCGTACACGACCGAGATGGTGACGACACCGACCTCGAGCAGGACGTGTACTTCTGGCGGATGCGGAACGAGCAGATCGCCGAGGACCTCGGGCTCTATGACGAGAGCGACGATGACGAGTGAGACGGCCGCCATCCGGCGCGTGCTCGACATCTTCCCGGGCGCGGTGGTCATCAAGCGGCGAGTGCTCGCGGCACCGCCGCCGAGACGCCCCCCGCCGGCGCAGGCGGCGCTACCGGGACTCGACGCCCCGGAGCCCCGACCTCGGCACGGACGGGCGGCACGAGGAGGGGGAACGATGACCCGGGGACAGCAGGGACAGCAGAGACAGCAGAATCCCACAATTTTCCTCGCGGGAAGTGCTCCTAGGGAAAGTTGTGGGAAAGTGCTGTCCAGCCGTCCCCAGCCGTCCCCGCGGCGGGAGGTGACGAGCGAGGGGCTGCTGGCGTTCGAGGCGTTGAAGGGCTCGCGCAAAAATGCGCCAGTCCGCCAACGGTCGCCGGCGCATCCGGTCACGCCCTCGCGCGGCCGTGGCGTTGCGCGCGTGCCGTCTCGGGGTTCTAACCCGTTGGTCAACCGTTGCGATTCGCACACTTACGGCGCCGCTGGGGGCGATACGGGGGTGATCCGGTCGTGAAACACCGTCGAGGGAGTCCCGAGTGGCTGGCGAGCGTGCGGCGGGGAACGCTGATCGGCGTGCGCCGGCGGCGCGACCGGCTGGAGGCGCTGCCGAGTGATCTCCGCGAGCTGGAGACGAACGGATCCGTGCGCCGCGAGCTGCTGGCCTACATCACGGACGCGGGCGACGAGGTGGCAGCCATCGCCGCAGCCCTCGGGCCGGACCTTTCGCCGCAACGCCGGAGCCTGCTGGCCTCGCTGGCCCGTGTTGGCGCGCTCGAGCGGATCTACACGGTGCGGGCTCTCCAGCACATCGACGACGAGCGCCCCTCCATGCGCATGGCTGCCCTGATCGATCGCAAGCTCCGGATCCTCGGCGAGCTCGGCCTCGACTGGCACCACGAGGAGAAGTCGCTCACGGCGTACCTCGCCGAGCGCACGGCCGCGCAGGCTGCCCCAGGTTCGCCGATCGACGTCTCGCCGGCACCGACACCCGCGGACGGCGCAGAGAGCGCGGCAGCGCC
>CAYOHN010000370.1:0-3082 GCA_964403735.1 uncultured Spirochaetales bacterium
ATTTGTCGCTGTCCTTAAACTCAACCAATTGCTCATGCAGCACGGCTGCAGTAGCCGCGCTTCGTCGAGGCGCATCGGATGGGGCCGTTCCCGGGCCGGGCGACGGACGTCGACATCGTCCGCGATCTGATGATCCACGACCTCGACGTGGTGCAGCGCCTCGTCGGCGAAGAGCCCACGTCGGTCGAAGGGATCGGCGTTCCGGTGCTCTCGCAGCAGCTCGACATCGCCAACGCGCGGCTGCGCTTCCCGGGCGGCTGCATCGCCAACTGCACCGCGAGCCGTGTTTCGCCGACGCCGCTGCGCAAGATCCGTTTCTTCCAGGCCGACGGCTACGTGTCGATCGATTTTCTGCGACACGCTGCGGTGATCGCTCGCCGGATCCCCGGGCCCGACGGCGAGCCGCGTATCGACGTCGAGCCGATCCACTTCGATCCCGAGGACGCGCTGGTGGAGCAACTACGCGCGTTCGCCGCCGCCGTCCGAAGCCGTCGCGACGAGAACGACAGCGCGGAGGCGGGGCTGCGCGCGCTGCGCACGGCGCTGCGCGTCGTCGATTCGATGCCGTCGATGGAGGCGCTGACGTGACGCGCATCCTGGTGTGCGCCGGCGATGCCTCGGGGGACGGACACGCGGCGGACGTGGTGCGGGCGCTCGCCGTCCGCATGCCGAGTGCGCGCTTCGTCGGGCTCGGCGGCCCGGCGCTCGAGGCGGCGGGCGTCGAACTCCGCGTGCCGCTGCGGAACGTCGCGATCGGCGGGCTCATCGAGGTGTTGCGGTACGTGCCGCGCGTGCTGCGCGCGTGGCGGACGCTCGCTGGCGCCGCTCGCGAGGCGCCGACCGACCTGGCGCTGCTGGTCGACGCGCCGGATCTGAACCTGCCGCTCGCGCGGCGCTTGCGGCGCGCCGGCGTGCCGATCCTGTACTACGTCTCGCCCCAAGTCTGGGCGTGGCGTCGCACGCGCGTGCGCACCATCGCCCGCCGCGTGGATCGCCTCGCCGTGATCTTCCCGTTCGAAGTGGATCTCTTCGCCGGCACCGGCCTGCGTGTCGACTTCGTCGGACACCCGCTGGTGGATCGCCTGGCAGCCGTGCGCGCGGGGCTCGACCGGAGCGAGGCCCGCGCGTCGCTCGGTCTCGACGCGGCGCATCCGGTGCTCGTGTTGCTGCCCGGGAGCCGCTCGAACGAGGTGCGCGGGATCCTCCCGCTCCACCTGGCGATCGCGGCGGCGCTGCGCGCGCGCCGGCCGGACCTCGTGACGATCCTCGCCCTCGCCCCGACGGTGGATGTCTCGGATGTCACGCCGCTGCTCGGGGGGGTGGACGTCCGGGTGGTGGAAGGGCGAGGCTACAGGGCGATGGCCGCCGCTGATGTTGCTCTCGCCAAGCCGGGCACCGCCACGCTCGAGCTGTGTCTGCTCGGCACGCCGTTCGCCGTCGCAGGGCGGGTCCACCCGCTGTCTGCGGCGGTGATGCGCCGGCTCGTGCGGCTTCCCTCGTGGACGTTGCCTAACTTGTTGGCGGACGGGCCGGTGGTGCCGGAGTTCCTGCAGGGCCAGGCGCAACCGGAGCGTGTGGCGGATGCGCTCGACGGGCTGCTGGCCGGGCCGGCGCGCGCGTTGCAACTGCGCAAGCTCGCGGACGTGGCGCGCACGCTGGGGCCGGGGGGCGCAGCCGAACGAGCGGCGGCGATCGCCGAGGAGATGATCCGTGGTCGCGTGGCCGCTTAGACAGCTCGGCGCCGGCCTGCTGGCCGCGGCGGCAACGCCCCTTGCGGCCGCAGCGTTGGCGGTGCGCCCGCCGTGGCGCGCCGGGCTCGGCGAGCGGCTCGGCCTGCGCTCGCCGGCAGTCGAGGGGCCCGTATGGGTGCACGGCGCGAGCGTCGGCGAGATCCTCGCGGCGATCCGCTTGATCGACGCGCTCAGCGAGCGCGGGCACCCGGTGCTGGCGTCGACGATGAAGCCGAGCGGCCGCGCCGTCCTGGCGCAGATGCGCCCGCAGATTCCGCGCCGCCTCGCGCCGATCGATCACCCGTGGTGCGTCGCGCTCGCGATGGACCAGGCGGCGCCATCGGCGCTGATCCTGGTCGAGACGGAGCTGTGGCCCGGCTGGATCGCCGCCGCGGCGCGGCGCGGAGTTCCGGTGGCCGTCGTCTCGGCGCGCATCTCGGATCGCAGCTTCGGTCGCTATCAGCGGGTCGGGCCGCTCGCCCGCCGGACGCTCGCGCGGCTCTCCGCGGTCGGTGCTCGCACCGCGGAGGACGCCCGGCGCTTCGCCGCGCTCGGGGTCCCCGAGGATCGGCTCGAGATCACCGGTGACCTCAAGCTCGAACCGCCGCTGGGCCCGCCGGCCTTGGATCCGGTGCTCGAGCGCGTGCTGGGCGAGCTGATGTTCTGGGTGGCCGCCAGCACGCACGCGGGCGAGGAAGATGCCGTCCTGCACGCGCTGTCGGCCGCCGAGGCCGCTGGCGCGGAGACGGCGCTGGTGCTCGCCCCCCGCTATCCGTTCGATCGCGCGGCGGAGGTGAAGCGGGTGGTCGCCGCCCACGGCCGCCGGTTCCGGTTGCGCTCTCGGATCACCAACGCGGAGCCGCTGGCGCCCGGGGAAGTGCTGCTCCTCGATACGCTGGGAGAGCTCCCGGCGGTGATCTCTCGCGCGCGCCTGGCGTTCGTCGGCGGCTCGCTGGTTCCCGTCGGTGGACACAACGTGGTGGAACCCGCTCTGGTGTCGCGCCCGGTGCTGTTCGGCCCCCACACGCATCAGGTTCGCGATGCCGCCGCGCTGCTGCTGGCGAGCGGCGGCGCCCGGCGTGTGAGCGATGCGACCGAACTGGCCGCGGCGGTGATCGAGTGGCTTCGCCACCCCGCGGCGGCCAAGGAGGCCGGGGAGGCCGCGCGGCGCGCGATCGAGTCGCACCGCGGGGCCACGGGTCGCTGTCTGGCGCTGGTCGAGCGGCTGCTGGCCGACCGGCTGCCGTCCGACGCTCGACAGCCCGACCGGCTGCTACCCGAGGAGCGGCAGCTCGATCGGCTGCTACCCGAGGAGCGGCAGCTCGATCGGCTGCTACCCGAGGAGCGGCAGC
>CAYOHN010000370.1:3182-3758 GCA_964403735.1 uncultured Spirochaetales bacterium
TCGATCGGCTGCCGCCTGACGAGCCGGCCGCCGGACGCGGCGATTGACGCCGGAGCGGGTGGATGGACCGACGGCGCGCCCGTCGTCTCGTCCGTCCTGGCAAACGTCCGCACGCTCCGCGTGGCTCTACGAGACCGATCCCAGCCCCCTTGCGCGAGTCGCGCGCGCGCCGCTGGTGCCGTTGGCATGGGCGTGGGGCGGCGGTGCCTGGCTGCACCGACATCTGCGCAACGACTGGTTCCGAGCGCCGGTTTCGTTGCCGTGTCGCGTTCTGAGCGTCGGCAGTCTGCTGGTCGGCGGATCCGGTAAGACCCCTGCGACGGCGTGGGTCGCGCGCTGTCTGCACGCGCGTGGCCACGCAGTGGCGATCGCGAGCCGCGGCTACGGGCGCCGTTCGCGCGCAGCCGAGGTGTTGGTCGTATCGGATGGGTGCTATCTGCACGCTGCTCCGACAGAAGCGGGCGACGAGCCGATGGTGCTGGCCGCGCACGCACCGGGAGTGCCGGTGTTGGTCGGACCCGATCGCGCCCGCGTCGGACAGCACGCCGTTGCGCTGTTCGGCATCGACGTGCTGGT
>CAYOHN010000371.1:0-3740 GCA_964403735.1 uncultured Spirochaetales bacterium
TGCGGATCCATCCAAGTTGCGGTAATGCCAGCAGTTCCCGCTGTTGGGCCGACCGGTTCTCTTAAGTGTGCTGAGGCCGGCAGTTCGACGCGCCGCCCCTGTTCACAGCAGGGTCGGCGCACCGGTCAGCCCGGCGGGGCGTCGAACCGCCGGCCTCGAGCAACAAACGAGGTCGATAGCATGACAGAGCACAGTCGGATTGTGAAACCCCGCGACGTTGGCGATCGCCTGCCGGAATGGGCGAGCGGGGGCCTGGTCGTCCTGGAGTGGCTTCGCCAGCAGGGCCGGTGGGAGGAGGCCACGGACCTGCTGAAGGTACAGCGGGAGGGTGGCTACGCCGGCGTCGACGCGCTGCTGTTCCTGATCTACTACTTCGCTTCGGGTCTGCGCGTCGGCGTGAAGGAGTTCAGCGACCGAGCGCGAGAGCAGCACGGCCGGCTCGCCGCCGTCGTTGGTCGGCGACGGTTGCCAACGCAGGCATCCGTCTCCCGCATCTTGGCTGCGGTCGAGTCGGAGACGGCACGGAACTTCGGGAACTGGTTGCTGCGGCAGGCCCCTGGGATCGATGTCGTCTTGCAGCATCCGTCCGTCCTCACTCGCGACGCAGTTGGTGGGCACTGGCACGTCTTCGACTGGGATCCGACCGTGACGACGCTGCGTCATCGGGCTCTGCCGGAGTTCGAGGGTACGCCCGAGGCGCGCCGTCGCTCGGAGTCGATCGCGGCGCGCGGGTATCCGGGCCGCAAGAGAGGCGATGCTCAGTTCAGTCGCGCCACGCTCCAGCACGCCGGTTCGGGGCTGTGGCTCGGAATCGAGATGGCGCCAGGCAACGGCGCTCTGCGCGAGGAGTTCGAGGGAGCAATCGGACAGGTAGTGGCCACCTGTGAGCATGCCGGGCTCGCTCGTGACAGCGTCTTCCTGCGCGCAGACGGAGCTGCGGGAAACGTCCCGTTTCTCACGGCCTGTGTCGAGTCCGACGTGCACTACGTCACCCGGTTGGCGCACTACCAGTTGCTGCAGGAACCGAACATCGTCGCGCACCTCAACGAGGCTGTTTGGTACGAGGTGCCCTCGTCCGGGTCGGGCCCGATGCGGCAGGCCTGTGACCTCGGTCGTGTCCGACTCGAGCCCGCCCCAGGAACCGTGCGGCTGGACGGAAACCTCTTTGACCCGATCGCGGTGCGAGTCGTCGTCTCGCGGTTCCCCAGCCAAACTGAGAATGGACGCGGCGCTGGAGTCGTCATCGACGGCTGGCAGTACGAACTCTACGGCACCGACCTCACCCCGGAGGCCTGGCCGGAAGCGGAGCTCGTTGCTGGCTACTACGGACGCACGGGACAGGAGAACCGCTTCCACCAAGAAGATCGTGAGCTGGGTCTCGACCGGATCTTCAGCTACCACCTCCCTGGGCAACAGCTGGCCACCCTGGTCGGACTCTTCGTCTGGAATTTCCAGATCTGCAGAGGAATGGAGCTGACTCGTCCACCCGAGGAGTTGGTGGACCAGTCGTCAGCCGTAGTCTCGCCAGCGTCGGAGCGCGTGGTCTTGCCGGAAGCGCAGGAAGTCGAGCCGGTCTCCGACGACCCATCGAGCCAAGCGTCAGTGACCGAGGACAGAGTCCCGTCGGGGCCAGCACCCGAGGAGTTGGTGGACCAGCCGTCGGTCGTAGTCTCGCCAGCATCGGAGCGCGTGGTCTTGCCGAAGGCGCATGAAGTCGAGCCGGTCTCCGACGACCAAGCGAGCCAATCGTCAGTGATCGAAGACGAGGTCCCGTCGGCGTCACCTCCATTGGGTACGAGGGATCGTGCGCCAAACAGGACCGAAGCCAACAGTGGTGGGACCGTCGGCGACGAACCAGACGGCGCCGCAGTGACTCCGGCCGAATCCATGGACAACGCCGGCACGAGGGGCGAGGTCATCGAGGCGCTGGACGCGTTGGACTGGGGACCGATCCTGAACCGCCATGTCGACTGGCGCTGGTCCGGGCAGCAGGGAGGGTTGCATTGCCCTGGCAAGGCCGTTCTCCCGCTGATCCGGGTCGAGCACATGAACGACGGGAGGATCCGCGCGCGATTCCAGGCGCTTCCTGGTGCCTGCGGGTCATGTGATCTTCGCGACGGCTGCGTTCGGTCGAAGGACCCGCACTACCGCAAGGACGTACGCCTATCCCTCCCCACGGCGCACGCCGCCTCGATTCGAGAGAAATGGCTGAGCCTCTCGCTGACCCAGCAGCGGGTGGTGTCCCCGAAGAGCTCGGCCGCCGGCCGACCGTCGCCGGGTCGTCCGATCTGGCGACTCAAGAAACTTGGCTGGGAGACTCTTGCGACAGCGTCGGAACGGTCGCCATTCGCCGTCACGCCGCCAACACTCCTGCCGGCAGCACTCCGGCGAGCTACACGGTCCGCTGTCCAGGCCATGGAGGCACGCGTGCGAGTGCAGATCGCTCCTTCATGCGCCTCCCACCCGGCACTGGCACAATCCGCAGCCGAGCGCCAACAGCGCCGGCTGTCATGGGAGGAGCGTTTGCGCTGGAATGCCCTCCCCGCTGGCAGCAGCGTCGAGCTGGCGCTCCACGGGGGGAGCGAGATCGCGGCGTTGTTGGGCTGCGTCGCACCCGCCCCGGAACTCGCGGGAACGGCCTGCTGACGAGGTTGCCATGGATGCGGATCCAGTGGGTTGGGGCGGTGGGCAGGAATCAGGTGACGGCGACGGCAGATTCGAACCACTCTTGACGAAGCTCCGCGGCTCGGCGCCGGACGCGGTCGAGCAGGTCCGTCGCGGTCGTTGCTTGCCGGCCCTCGTCCGGCTCCTGACCCAGTCGATCCACGTCCAGCTCTTCGAGTCGGCCAATGACTCGCTTCATGGTCTTTGCTGGGTCCAGGAAGTACTCGCTGCCGCGAATGCGAATGAACCGCCACCCCAGGCGCTCGAGAATGAGTTGGCGGGCGAGATCGGCGTCAAACTTCTCCGGTGGGTGGAAGCGGTCGCCGTCGCATTCGATCGCGATCCTGGTCCTGGATCCCTCAGCCACCAGGTCGATTCGATAGGCCCCCACCTCGACCTGGGGCGTGACCCGGAAACCGTCCTCGATCAGTGCCCGCAAGACGCGTCGCTCGAACTCGGACTCAGCGCGTGCCTGGACGTCCTGGATTGCCGCTTCCAGCGCCAGCGGGTCGCGAGCATGCATGATCAGGCGCCGGCGGAGATCGTCGGGCTTGAGGTCGTGCTCCGGATCGACGGAGTGCACGACCCAGAGCTGATCCCGGGCCCTACTCGCGGCCACGTTATAGCGCTTGCGGTCGGAGTCTTTGCTCTTGAGCGTGAGCGGGCCTGTGCCGGGACCGTCGACGAGGGAGAGAAAAATGACGTCTCGCTCGTCGCCCTGAAACTGGGGAGGGGTACGCCACGGTCCGCTTCCGCGCCGGCGGGCTGAACGCGACTTGGGAGGCCGAGCTGCAGCGGATCCGCGAACGGATCGACAGCGACCCGCGCACGATTGGCTTCGTGGTCGCGGTCAAGGACCCCTACACCAAGGCCCAGCCCGGGGTCCGCCCGCCCCTGCTGGGCGGCATGTTCTGCGAGGTCGAGCTGCGCGGCCAGGCGCGAGCCGACGCCGTGATCGTCCCCCGCAGCGCGATTCGCGACGACGCGGTGTGGTTGGTCGATGACGAGGGCCGGCTGGAGCGGCGTCCGGTCACCGTGGGCTTCGCCCAGGCCGACTTCGTGGCGATCGATGCGGG
>CAYOHN010000372.1:0-3721 GCA_964403735.1 uncultured Spirochaetales bacterium
AATCCAACCCGGCCCCTTTCTTGACGGCGGGATCTCACGGGGGATGGGCGCGGAGCCACTCGATGGTGTCGCGGAGGGTGTCGCGCGCCGGTCGGGGGTGGTAGCCGAGCTCGGCTTCGGCGTAGAGCGAACGCACGGCCCAGTGATGAGCGGCCATCTCGACGACGACGGGATCCGGCAGCAGGTGCGGTGGTTCGCCGAGCAAGCGCGTGCCGATCCCCTCGACGACGCGGGCGAGCACGTGCGCCGACCGATAGGGGAGCGTCCAGCGCGGACCGGGGACGCCGGAGAGCGCCTCGATCTGCGCGAAGAACTCCTCGATCCCGCTCACGTGGCCGGGCAGGTGATAGATCGGCTGTACGGCCGGTCGCTCGAATGCGGCCAGCAGCGCCGCGGCGGCGTCCCGCACATCGCTGAACGCGATCCCGCCGTGGATCACGAACGGCATCTCGAGCCGGATCGCCTTCAGCACGTTGTTCGTCGAGCGGTAGCGATGATCGCCGGGACCCAGCAGGATCGGCGGGCGCACGAGGACCAGCTCGACGCCGAGCTCGTCGGCGAGCGCCCGCGTACGGCGCTCCATCTCGATCTTCGATGCGTAGTACGGCCAGCGGGCGACCGTCTGCTCGCAGTACGGCGACTTCTCGTCGGCGGCCTCGTCGGGACTGCGGAAGCACGCGACCGTTCCGCTCGTCGACACGACGACGAGACGGCAGCTCTGCGCGGCGGCGAGTCGCACCATCGCGAGACTGCCCTCCACGTTGATGCGTCGCATCTCGTCCGGGTCGTGCCGGGAGTGGCGGACCACGGCGGCCAGGTGGGCGATGCCGCCGAGCGCCGGCAGCCCTGCCGTCCACGACTCGGGCTCGGTGACGGAGCCCTGCACGAGCGAGACGTCCCCGAGCGGCGCGGTCCAATCGGCCGCGCGCCAGCTGGCGGGGTCGCGCACCAGCGCCAACACCGGACGCGGGGCCGGTCGCGCGACGTTGGTCGTGAGCAGATGCCGGCCGACGAAGCCCGACGCGCCGGTCACTAGCAGCGGCTTCACGAAGCGTCCTCCTCCTCGGGGAGACCTTCCGTCTCACACGCCGCAGCGTAGCCGGCGAGTTCCCCGGCGTTCGGACCGAAGCTCCACGCTGCGTGACGGTCGGCGCGCATCAGGATGCCGCGTTCGGCGAGGTCCTCGTAGAGCGCTTCGAGATCCGGCCCGTGTGCGTCGGACAAGTGCTGCGCCAGCGCCGCCGGCGTCGGCAGCGGCGCGCGCTCGGACGCGAGCAGTGCGCGCGCGCCAGCGGCCTTGGCGGCGCGAACCGGATCGAAGAGCGCGCGGACGACGGCCCGCACGCGCGCGTCGCCGAGCGCGGCCTCGGGATCGCCGCCGGCTGGGGGCGGCGTCCAGGCCTGTCGCCGCACGTGGTCCGCCACGGCGGGATTGCCGGCATACGCCAGCGCCGCCTCGGACAGGAACCACGGCGCGATGTGCTCGCGCAGACAGCGTTCGACCACCGGGTGGACGGGCCGTCGCCGCACCGGCCCGTCGAGCACGCGCCCGCCGCGCTGCTCGATCGCGCCGCGCAGCCAGGCCTCGTCGACCCCGACGGGCTGCGTCGCCGCGAGGAATGCGCGCAGATGGTGCGTCGTCGCGACGGTGTTCCGCTGGAGTTCGCCGACGAGCTGGCGGCTCGCCTCGTACACGTCGGTCTCGAGGTCGAGCCGCACCGGCCGACCGCAGGCCACGTGCGCGTGGCCGAGTTCGATGTCGCCGCGCAGCAGTCGGCCGGTCCAGCCCAGGAGATCGCGCAGCCGCATCGGCGGCTTCGGCGCGCCGCGCAGTTCGTCGACGAAGCTCGCTTCCTCCGGCACGTGGTCGTAGCTGATCGCGACCGGCAGCAGCGCGCACGGCTGACCGGTCGCCTGCAGGCTGCGCAGCAACCCGCGCCGCGGCTCGAGGAACCGGCGTGACCGGCTGCGCTGTCCTTCGATGAAGAACTCGAGCACGCTGCCTTCGCGCACCAGGCGGTCGACGGCCTGGGTCAGGCGCTTGTCCTCGCGCCCTCGACCGCGCTCCAGGTAGAACGCGTGCAGCCGCCGGAACAGCCAGCCGAGCAGCGGAATCCGCGCGAACTCCGCGGCGGCCGCGACGTGCGGGATCGCGATGCCGAGGTCCGGCCGCGCGAAGCACAGATACGAGATCAGCACGAAGTCCAGGTAGCTGCGGTGCGACGGCACCAGCATCAGCAGCGCATCGGACGGCAGCTCCCCTAGAGCGGTGCGGAACGACGCCTCGTCGACGGTGACCCGTTCGTGTGAGCGCGCGAGCGCCGCATCCACGGTCACACCGGCCAGTCGGATGAACCCGTTGCCGCGGGGCTGGCGGAGCGCCCACGCGACGCGGCCGCCGTCGCGCGCATGCGCGCGCCCGGCGACCGTCACTGCGCGTTCGTCGCCCCCGAGCAGATGCCGCCACACGCCACGGCAGACGGTCTCGAGATAGTCCCCCGGGTCGAAATCCGGCGCGTCGAACGGTACTGACGATTGGAACCGGAAGCTGTTGTGCGTGAAGTACGCGAAGCGCCGGCTGGTCTCGGCGATCTGCTCTGCCCACGCCTCGCCGGCAGCACGGCGCCGATGGTGACGCTCGTGCGCGACGCGCCAGCGCCAGGTTTCGGGCCCGAGATGCCGCACGCGCGGCGGCGGCGCCCCCGGCAGCGCGTGGCGCTCGAAGAACGGCCCGACGCGCTCCTGACACAGGCGCAGCGTCGGACTGCGCTCCCAGCCTGATGTGAGGTGCAGAATGGGGAGGGCCGCGGGCCGGGAGGCGCTTCCGACGTGAGCGTTGGGCGAGCGGAACGCCGCGTCCACGATGCGCTCGGCGACGACGTCGACCGGGACCAGATCGAGGCGCGCCTCGGGCCGCGCGAGGACGACGCGCATGCGCCCGGTTCCGATCCCGACGGCGAACAGCGCGAACGCCGCCGCGCTGTCGATCCAGCCCGGGAACGGCCGGCGGTGGCTGGCCGCGATGATGCTCGGCCGCGCCAGGACCAGCGGCAGCTCGCCGCGTCGGCGTGCCAACAGGTGCTCGGTCAGCGACTTCGTCAACGTGTACGTGTTCGGGTGCCCCGATTCCGCGAGCAGCGCGGCCTCCGCCTCGGGCGCGTCGTAGCGGCCGGCACGGATCGCGTCGTAGAGTCGGTCCGGATCCCACGGCAGCGGCGCCAGACGTTCCTTCACGAGCGTTCCGGGGCCCGGATGCGGCGTCACGTACGCGGTCGAAACGTCGACCAGCGCTTCGAGCCGAGGAAAGCTGCGCGCGAGCTCGAGCACGTGCAGCGCGCTCGACGTGTTGGCGGCGGCCGCCTGCGCGACCGGCAGGTGGAATTCGACGGAAGCGGCGCAGTGGACGACGTGCGTCACGCGGGCCGCCAGCTCCTCCCGGCGAACGGGATCGATGCCGGCCGCCGGTTGCTCGCAGTCGCCGTCGATCGCCGAGACGAACTCGCTCCAGCCGGACGGCAGCGTCGAGAAGCACGCCGACGGCAGCAGTTCGTCGCGCAGCCGCTCGGCCGCGCGCGCTTCGCGGCGCGGCCGCAGCAGCACGTGCACATGCGCGATCCCGAGCTCCTGGCGGCGGCGCAGCAGCTCGTACAGCACCACCTTGCCGAGGAACCCGGTCGCGCCGGTCAGCAGGACCTCGGCGTCGCTCGCTCGTCGTTGCTGC
>CAYOHN010000373.1:0-3702 GCA_964403735.1 uncultured Spirochaetales bacterium
CGAATCGCTGCACGCGGCTGCGCGCACTCCTCGCCGTCCATCTGTACGGCCGTGCAGCCGACAACGACGCGCTGCTCGCGCTCGCAGCCGAGCTCGACGTGCCGCTCGTCGAGGATGCCGCGCAGGCCATCGGGGCCCGGGATGCCAGTGGCCGGCGCGTCGGCGGCCGCGGCCGCGCGGTCTGTTTCAGCTTCTATCCCACCAAGAACCTCGGCGGCGCCGGCGACGGAGGTCTCGTCACGACCGACGACGAAGCGCTCGCCACGAGGCTCACCAGCTTGCGCGTGCACGGCTCCCCGCGCCGCTACCGGCACGACGAGGTCGGCATGAACTCGCGCCTCGATGCCATCCAGGCAGCAGTGCTGCGCGTGAAGCTGCCCCACCTGGAAGCATGGAACGCCGCACGCGGCGCCCATGCCCGTGCCTACGACGAGGCCTTCGCGAAGGCGGGCGCGCGTCCGGCGTCGATCCCGCTCGCGGCGGGCGACTTCCCGCTGCGCACGCCCGAACCTTGCGTGCCGCCGGCCGAGAGCGCCCACCACATCTATGCGATTCGCGTGCCGGCCGATCGCCGCGACGCGCTGCGCGCCTCGCTGACCGCGTGCGGTATCGGTAACGACGTCTACTACCCGCTCGGTCTGCACCAGCAATCGTGCTTCGCCAACCTCCCGCCGGTCGCTTTGCCGGCGACGGAAGCTGCTGCGCGCGAGCTGATCGCGCTGCCGCTCTATCCGGAGCTGCGCGACGAGCAGCGCGAGCACGTCGTGGCCTGCGTGCTCGCAGGGCTCGCCGAGTAGGCGCTGCCCTCACCGGGTTGCCGAAAACGAGTAACGAGAAACCCCGCGCCTGGGCGGAGGCGACACCCGGAGGCCAAACTCCGCAGCCGTCAGAAGAGCAGGATCGGAGCCGCGACGTCCGCCGGCGAGGACCTTGGCCGGAGGGTGTCGACTCCGCCCAGGCCCTCGACCCTTCGGACGACCTCGCGATTTCCGGCACCCCCCTCAGCCGGAGGCGCCGGCTCGCTCCCGGTGGTCCCGCGCCCGGGCGGCGACGGCGCCGAAGTCCGGCAGATCGCCCGCGTGGCGAAACTCGTGCGTCCAGACGATGCGATCGCGGCGCACCAGGAAGACACCGGGAAGGCGCCAGATGTCGCCGCTGCGCTCGCCCTGCGCGAAGCCCTTGCTTTTCGCCCGGCGCTCGGCCTGCCAGAGCCCCGGCTGCAGCAGGTCCAGCCAGCCCATTCGCTCGACGCCGAAGGCCTCGTAGAAGCGCAGCCCCGGATCGGCCACCGCACGCGCTGTCGGCCAGTCCCGGCGCAGGAACGCGCGACCCTCCGTCGTGTTGCCCTGGAAGAAGAACAACAGCGGCGGGAAGTCCGGGGACGCTTCGCTCTCGCGGCGCAGCTCGGCCACCGTCTCGCGGCAGAAGAGGCAACCGAAGTGACGCAGGAAGACCAGGAGCGTCAGCGCGGATCCTGCGAGCTGGTCGCGCAGCGTGCCGGGCATCAGGTGGACGCCGGTCACCGCGGCATCGAGCACCTCATCGGGAATTCGTCGCTCCGGCGCCGGGGAGCCGGTCATGCGGGGCGCTCGAGCCGTCGGACCAGCTCGAAGTCGATCCAGCCGCGCAGCAGCTCCACGCGCTGGAGCGCCACCTCGACGCGATCGCCGAGCTGGAGCCGATCGCGACGCCCGCGCGCCACCCAGGCGAAGTGCGCCTCGTCGAAGTCCCAGTACCCGGGGACGGTCCGGATCGGGACGAGCCCCTCGATGAAGAACGGATCGAGCGTGACGTGGATTCCGTGACGCGAGACGCGCGTCACCGTCGACGCGAAGCGCTCGCCGACGCGATCCTGCAGGAACACACATTTCTTGAGTCCGACGGCATCGCGTTCGGCCTCCATCGCCGCGCGCTCGCACCAGGAGAGCGCGGCGCCCCAGCCGGCGAGCCGCTCGCCGCGCTGGTGCAGCCGCGCGCGGGCGGCGGGCGAGCCGTCGAGCAGATCGCGGAGCTGTCGATGCACGACGAGATCCGCGTAGCGACGGATCGGCGACGTGAAGTGCAGGTAGGCATCGAACGCCAACGCGAAGTGCCCGCGGTTCACCGCGTCGTAGCGCGCCTGGCGCAGCGAGCGCAACGCCACGGAGTTGACGAGCCGCTCCTCGGGGCGGCCGGCGGCGCGCTGCACCGCCCGCTGAATGGCGCTCGCGTCGAGCTCTCCGCCGGCCGCCCGGCGATCGAGCAGACCCAACGATTCGAGCAGCTCGCGCAGCGCCTCGAGCGCTTCCGGCAGCGGGGGTTCGTGAACGCGGAACAGCGCGGGCACCTCGTGGGCCAGCAGGTGCTCGGCCACCGCGCGGTTCGCCGCGAGCATCGCTTCCTCGATCGAGCGGTGCGCGATCGTGCGCGGCGATTCGACGATGTCCGTCGGGTGGCCCTCGTCGCCGAGCACGATCTCGGCACTCGGCAGATCGAAGTCGATGGCGCCTGCGGCGAAGCGACGCGCCGTGAGCCGCTTGCCCACCGCAGCGAGACGCACGAGCTGCTCGCGCACCGCAGCATCGGAGATCGCCGGCGTCTCGCCGCCGTCCATGACGATGGCCGCGTCGTCGTAGACGAGCCTCGCGCGGCTCCGGAGGACGGCCTCGTGGAACTCCGCGTGGCGGATGACACCGTCGTGAGACACATCCATCGCCACCGCGAGCACCAGCCGATCCGTGTCGGGCCGGAGCGAGCACAGCTCTCCGGAGAGCCGCTCGGGCAGCATCGGAATGGCGCGATCCGGGAAGTAGACGCTGTTGCCGCGCCGGCGCGCCTCGTCGTCGAGCGCCGAGCCCTCGGGCACGAAGCGCGCGACGTCGGCGATGGCGACCCACAGCCGCACGCCGTCGGCCCCGGCTGCACCCGGCGGCGCGGGCTCGACGAAGACCGCGTCGTCGTGATCGCGCGCCGTCGCCGGATCGACCGTGACGAAGGGCTTGTCGCGCAGGTCGAGGCAGCGGGAGAGCGCCTCGGCCGGCAGCGCCGCCTCGTGCGCTTCGGCCTCCGCCTCGGCCTCCGGAGGAAACTCGAGCGGCAGGCGGTGGCGCCAGACGATCGCGCGGAAGTCGGCGTCGGGCGTGCCGAGGGGACCCAGCACCTCGACGACGCGGGCCTCGGACACCGCAGTCGGCGCGGGCCGCCGACCCCGACGCCGCGCAGGCTCCTTGGCGGGACGCCCCCTGCCCTTGCCACGCTTGCGAGGCGCCGCCACCAGCTCCGCGCTGACCACATCGCCGGGCCGCGCGCCGCGCCAAGCCGAGCGCGGCACGCGCAACGCGCCGCTGGTGCGCGGATCGTCGCGCCACGGCACGGCCCAGCCGTCCGCCAGCAGCACCCCGACGAAGTCGGCGCGCGGGCCGCCGATCGCCCGCACCAGATCGGCGCGCCGGGGCTCCCCGGCGCGGGGCTCGATCAGCACCCGCGCGCCGGTCGGCGCGTCCGCGTGGTCGAGCCGCCAGACGGACCCGTCGTCCGCGACGACCCGCGCAGCCCCCTCGCGCACGCGCTCCAGTCGACCCTCGATCAGCACATCGGCGCGGGCGAGCCGATAGCGACCGCCGAACCGCTCGATGCGCCCCTCGTCCACCAGCCGCCGCAGCACGGCGGTGAGGGCCCGAGAGTCCTCGCGCTCCGCGCCGAGCGCCCGGAGTAGCGCCCGGG
>CAYOHN010000374.1:0-3701 GCA_964403735.1 uncultured Spirochaetales bacterium
ATCCTGTCCGGCGGCGTCGACTCGAACGCGAGGCACAAGCCGAAGCGCTTCTTCGGCGCGGCGCGCAACGTCGAGGAAGGCGGCAGCCTGACCATCGTCGGTACCGCGCTGATCGAGACCGGATCGCGGATGGACGAAGTCATCTTCGAGGAGTTCAAGGGCACCGGCAACAGCGAGCTGGTGCTCGATCGCAAGCTCGCCGATCGCCGCACCTACCCGGCCATCGACATCAACCGCTCGGCGACGCGCCGCGAAGAGCTGCTGTTGGACGAAAAGACGCTCAACCGGATGTACATCCTGCGCAAAGTGCTCTCGCCGCTCAATCCGGTGGACTCGATGGAGTTCCTGCTGGAGAAGATCAAGGCGACCGACAGCAATGACGAATTCCTGGAATCGATGAATTCGTAGCGGCCGGCAACGGGAGTCCGACGGAATCTTCGTCTAGACTCTTCGATGTGAATTCCATCGACTCGAGACCCGTCCCGGCCGCTCCCGTAGCTCTGGTCGGCGCGCTGGCGCTGGTGCTGCTCGCGCCGCTGCCGGCCGGCGCGGATTCCGCGCTCCGTGTGCCCCGCGATCTCGACATCGGAGTACTCGCGGCGTCGACCTATGACGAAGCCGGTGCGCGCGTCGGACCGGCTTCGATGCGCGTCGAGAACGTCGCCGACGGGGGCGTGCGCATCGAGGCGATCAGCGGCATCCACGAGGCCGAGCAGACCGTCGTATCGGCGTTGCTCGAGCCGACGCCCGATGGTGCTGCGCTGCGGCCGGTCTGGCAGGAGTCGCGGTCCCTGAACGCGGAAGGCGAACCGCTCGGCATTCTGTACGTGGACCACGTCCGCGGCGAAGGCCGATGTACGCCGGCCGATGGTTCGGAGCCAGAGAATGTGGCGTTACCGGACGGAGATCGCGTCGCGAACGTCGTCGTTTCGCAACTGCTCGGACCACTCGTCGTCGCGCGCAAAGGGTCGTTCGACTTCGCGATCCTGATCTGCCGGCCGGATGCGCGAGTCCTATCGGCTCGCGCGGAGGTGGTGGACATCAGAACCAGCGACGCGGGCGCCGAGTTCATCGAGATCGAGACCGCCGTCGAACTCGGCCCGATTCTCGGCCGCCTGCTCGGCCCGTTCCTGCCGCGGGTCTCGATGTGGTTCGATTCGCAGAACTCGATGTCGTGGATCGGCCAGCGCATGCCTCTCTTTGGCAAGGGACCGACGGTGCTGGTGCTACGGACAGGAGTCTCTCCGGCGAGCGTTCTCGGGCGCTGAGTTCCACACGCGCGGCCGCCGTGCCACGCCAACGCGAGTAGTCCGACGACCTTGGACGCTCCCGAGAGCCTCTCGCGTGCAACGGCCCCGCGGGTTCGCTACCTCCCCATCGTGACGACCTCTTTCGAGAACGGCTCGCGCCCCACCGCTTCCCCGCGCCACCACCGCGCGGTCCATTAGCGCCCCTGGCGTTGTGGCCCCGCGGGGCCCGTCGTCCTTTCCCCAGCTTCTCCCCAGTTCCACGATTTCCCGACCCCCGATTTCTCTCAGCCCCGATTCTCCTCCCCCGCCCCTGCCCCGTCCGACGAGATCGAACGAGACCGAGGGGGTCCCGAGCACTTCATGTCCGAGTTGCTCCGCCGCATCGAAGAGACCGAGGACCGCGCGCGCGCCCTCGAGGAGCAGCTCGCCGATCCGGCGATGGCCGGGCGTTCGTCCGAATACCAGGGACTCGCCCGTGAACTCGGGCGGCTGCGCCGGATGCTCGATTCCGGCGCGCGCTATCGGAAGCTGTTCGCCGATGTCGAGGGCGCGCGGGCGTTACTCGAAGAGGACGACGAGGAGCTCCGCGAGGCCGCGCGCGACGAACTCGCCCGGCTCGAACCCGAGCTCGATCAGGTCGAGCGCCAGATCCGGCTGCTGCTGGTGCCGCCGGACCCGAACGACGAGCGCAACGTCATCCTCGAAATCCGCTCCGGCACCGGCGGCGACGAGGCCGCGCTGTTCGCCGGGGATCTGTTCCGCATGTACTGCCGCTACGCCGAGCGGCGCGGCTGGAAGGTCGAGCTGCTGACGGTGTCGGAAGGCGCGTCCGGCGGCATGCGAGAGGCGATCGCATTGGTGCTCGGCAGCGGTGTCTGGAGCCGGCTCAAGCACGAGCGCGGCGTCCACCGCGTGCAGCGCGTCCCGACGACGGAGTCCGCCGGGCGCATCCACACGTCGACGGTCACCGTGGCGGTGCTCCCAGAGGCCGAGGAGGTCGAGATCCGGATCGACCCGAAGGACCTGCGCATCGACGTGATGCGGGCCGGCGGCCCCGGCGGCCAGAGCGTCAATACCACCGACTCGGCCGTGCGCATCACGCACCTTCCGAGCGGCCTGGTCGTGCAGTGCCAGGACGAGAAGTCGCAGCTCAAGAACCGCGCGCGGGCGATGCAGATCCTGCGCGCGCGGTTGCTCGACCAGGAGCAGGCGCGCGCCCACGCCGAGCGCGCGGCCGATCGCCGCTCGCAGGTGGGAACCGGCGAGCGCAGCGAGCGGATCCGCACGTACAACTTCCCGCAAGCGCGCGTCACGGATCACCGCGCCGGCGTCACGCTGCACAAGCTGCCGGCGATCGTCGAGGGGGACCTCGACGAGCTGCTCGACGCGGTGTCGCTGAATCTCGCCGAGGGCGTGCGCGGCGCTGCGGAGGACGCGTGAGATGAGCACGCCGTCCGGTTCGACCGCGGGAGCCGCCACCGTCGCCAATCCGGGTTCGACGGCGCGCGTGTGGACCGTCCTCGAGCTGTTGCGCTGGACCACGCGTCATTTCGGCGAGCGCGGAATCGAGAGCGCGCGCCTCGATGCGGAGCTGCTGCTCGCGCACGCGCTCGACTGCGAGCGGCTCCACCTCTACGTCGACTACGAGAAGCCGGTCGCCCAGGCCGAGCGCGCGCGTTTCCGGGAGCTGGTGAAGGCGCGTGCCGGCCAGCGCGTGCCGGTCTCGATCCTGCTCGGGCGCCGCGAGTTCTGGTCGCTGTCGCTCGCGGTCACGCGCGACGTGCTGACGCCGCGGCCGGAGACCGAGACGCTGGTCGCCGCGCTGCTCGACGCCTGCCCGGAACGCGAGGCCGAGCTCCGGGTGCTCGACGTCGGCACCGGCTCCGGCGCCATCGCGCTGGCGATCGCAAGCGAGCGGCCGAACGCGCGGATCACCGCGACGGATGTGTCCCCTGCGGCGCTGGGGGTGGCGAGCCGCAACGCCGAGGCGCTCGGCTGTGCGGACCGCGTGCGCTTCCTCGAAGGCTCGTGGTTCGCGCCGGTCGCCGCCGAACTCGCCGGCGGCGCGCGCTTCGACGCCGTCGTCTCGAACCCTCCGTACGTCGCGCGCCGAGACGCGGCGACGTTGCCGCCGGAGCTGCGCCACGAGCCGGAGGGCGCCCTGTTCGGCGGTGACGACGGCACGGACTGCCTGCGCGCGCTCGCGGCCGACGTTGCGGGCGCGCTCGCACCCGGCGGCTTCGCGGCCTTCGAGCTGGATCCGCGGCAGGCCGAACGGGTCGCCGGCTGGCTCGGCGCGGCCGGTCTCGTGGACATCGCGGTTCACCGGGATGCGGCGAAGCGACCTCGTGTGGTGTCGGGACGTCGGCTCGGGGAGTAGGAGGCTCGTGATGGATCGTATCATCGTCCGCGGCGGCAAACGGCTCGAAGGAGACGTGCGCGCGTCGGGCT
>CAYOHN010000375.1:0-3695 GCA_964403735.1 uncultured Spirochaetales bacterium
ATTCCGCCCGGCAGTCGGCTCAGCGAACTCGATGACTTCGATCGGCGGAATGAAAGTTCGGAACGAACGTCCCCGCTTGTATCGGCTCCACCAGCGCGCGGCGGCGCAGGACGACGGTGCCCGCCGCCACGGCGAGGGCCACAGCCACGAAGATCGGAGTGATCGTCGCGGCGAACTCGGGGTTCGTCGCCGGGTTCGCCACGGCAAATGGCGAGCAAATCGCGCGGCCCGGCGTCGAGACGCGGTCGCGCAGCGGACGGCCCTCGGTGAGCCGGTCGATGTCGATCGGGCGACGCAGCGGGTGCCGGGGCAGCCGGCGCTCCGCGTCCAGCTCGAGCCGAGCGCAGGCGGGCGGCGCCGACGGGCGCGCTACGCACGCGCAGGCGCTGCTGCGTTTGGCGTCGAGCCACGGCATCGCGGGCATCATCCGCACCACCGCACCACCGAGCCAAGGCCCCAGGGTCCACAGGCCGCCCGTAGGTTTCGATCTCTCCGAGGGCGTTGTCACTTCGGGCGTCATCGGCACTCGATCTCCCGCTGCTTCGTCCCGACCGGGATGACGCACCTGGATCAGCGACGCACAGAAGTGACGGTGCTTGCGTCTGGCGCCCTGTGAGGACCGGCAGGCGGCGGCAGGGACGGAGGGGGACGCCTGACGGCTCCTCCTCTTCCGTCATTCCAGCCAGTTCTCCCGGGAGAGCCGAAGCCGCTCGAAGGCCCGATCCGCGGTCACGAGCGTGAGCCCGTGGGCCATTGCGTGGACCGCGATCGCCAGGTCGAAGTCGCTCATTCGCCGGCCCGCCTTCTCGAGCCGGGCCTTCCGCTCTCCGAAGCGCCGGCTGACTTCGTCGCTCCATGGCAAGCGGACGAGCTCCGACCCGATCGCGGACCACTGCGCCTCGAGCGCCCTGCGGCGCTTGGAAGCCTCCAGATCGCGCAGGCCGAACTCGATCTCCGCCGCGGTCACTTGGGAGATCGCGACGTCCTCGCGCGGCGTCGCCGCGACTCGCGTCGCCACACCCGGCTCGCCGCGCATCAGGGCGGATACCGTGTTGGTGTCGAGCAGGTACCTCAGAGCTCGGGCGCCTCGCTCCGGGATCTGTGCGCCCGGATGGCCTCCATCATCGCGTCCACGGCTTCCTCCAGCTCGGGACGCGGCGTCCCGATCGCCTTCAGGAAGCGCGGCGACCACGCGGAGCGATCCTCGAGCGCCTGCTCGGCGGCCTGGATGATGAGCTGGCTGCGGGTGACCCCCAGCGCTGCGGCGCGCTCGTCCAAGGCCTCGACGAGATCGTCCGGCAAGCGGATGCTGGTCGTGCTGCGGGGCATGACCACGACCGTACTACGTTCGTATTGCGCTCGCCAGCCCTCTCCGAAGGACGTGCAATGCGTATGCGGAGCGGAAGCTCACGGGGTGTCAGGAGGCCCGGGGAACCTGGCGTGATGACCAATCCCCCGGAGCGTCTCGGCCTCGCAGGCTGCGCCGGCTCGTCCTCCCTTCCAATGGCGCGCACCGCCCTTCCCATCCTTCCCTACGATCACGAGTCGGCTGCGTGGCACCCGCAGCAGCGCGCTCGGCGGGAACGACGTGGCCGCCCGCCGTCCGCGGCCGATGGGCAGATCGCGGCGATCGCACGCGTTCACGAGCTCGTGCTCGTGACGGCGAACGTTCGCGACTTCCGGCGCTTCGAGGGACTGGACGTTCAGGACTGGACTCGCTGAGGCGCTGCGTTGCCACTGCGGGCCTCGGCGGCCCCGGGAACTTGCGCGGGCCCGGCGGGCTCCAGGCCGCATCCACCAGCGTCTCCGGGATCGCGAGGCTGTGGTCCGCGAGGCTCTGGCCGAAAACGAATCGCTCAGCTCTTCGGGAAGCTCTCGACGCGCCGACTTGCCGAGGAGCAGAAAGGAAGATTCTCGGGACTCGATCGGGACGCGGCGCTCGATCTCATCGCCGCGCTCGACGCTGCGACTGCCTTGTCGGATCTCAGTCCGTTGAGGTCCGTCGGAGTGCACAAGATGAAGGGCAACCGCAAGAAGCAGTGGGCGATGACGGGGAACGGGCCTTGGCGACTCTGTCTCCGGTTCGAGGACGGCGACGCATGGGATGTCGAGATCACGGACTACCACTGAGGAGAACGACATGGTTCCTGTTCATCCCGGCCGCATTTTGAAGCGAGAGCTCGTCGCACGCGATCTCTCTGCCAATCGGCTGGCACTGGCTTTGCGTCTGCCTTCGGGGCGGATCACCGACATCCTCAACGGCAAGCGCGGCGTTTCGCCGGACACCGCGCTGCGTCTCGCCCGGTATTTCGGCAATAGCGCTCGCTTCTGGCTCGCTCTTCAAACCGCCTATGAGTTGGCTGTGGCAGAGCGGGAGATCGGCGATCGCATCGCAAGGGAAGTCGAAGCCGGCGCCGCCTGAACCCAGAGGGTCGAATCAGCGTCGCCCGCCGTGCGCGAGGCCGGCTCCGCGAGCCCGTCGGCAAGCTCGACGGGGACCTCGCTCACGACTCCAGCGCGGCGAGGCGGTGGGCATGCCGGATTCGCGGCCGGTGCCGTCGATCGGAAGGGTGTTCACGAACTCCGGGGGGACGATCGGGAAACGCGAAGGAGCAGGCGGATCGTCTACAGGATCGACTCCGATGCGATCCCGGTGGTGCATGGGTTCGAGAAGAAGACGAGGACCACTCCGCGGCGACTCATCGAGGTGTTGGGCGGCGCGCGACCTGGACGGACGGCTCTCGGCCCCGGCTCGAGTGCCAGAGGGCAAGGACTTCGACGCGGCCCGTTTCGCCATTGACCTGGTAGTAGAGGTGATATCCAGTCCGGCTGAGAAGAAGGCGGCGAACGCCCTCCTTTTTGGCGTTGCGGGCTCGCGCTCCGATACCAGGCTGGCCGGCAACCAGCTCGAAGGCTCTCTCGAGGTCGTCGGCGAGGGCAAGCGGGGCCGCCGGACGATTGGCTCGCCACCACGCCGAGGCCCGCCGGATCTCCCCTGCCGCGCGAAGGGTCGGCTCGACGAGCAGGCGTGCCGCCAAGGGGGCTACTGGCGAAGTTCCCGGAGGAGGGCCTCCGCATCGACGAACTGCCCTTGCGCTGCCTGCTCGAGGGACTCTTCCAGGGCGACCTCCTCATCGGGTGTCAGCTCGAAGGTCTCGTCGGCTTCCGTAACAAGCACAGTGACGGTGGACCCTTCTTCGAGGGAGTCCCCGTCGAGTTCGAGCTTGCCGTGGACCACCCTGCCGGTTGCGATGCGCATAGCAAGGAATTTAGCAGATCTCGATTCGCGGGCTTCGACCCGCGCCGCCCAACTCGATGTTCGAGTCCGTGGGAAACCGGGACACGTCCGTGCGTAGTGCCCCCCCCCGGGCCCGCGCGCGATCCTGCCGTTCCGCATGCTCCCCAGCGTCCTCACCCAGCGCATCGTCGCCGTGCTCGAAAAGCGCTTCGGGCTCGAGGCGCTCTTCGTGTTCGGCTCCGAGGCCGCGGGCACGCAGCACCGTCGCTCCGACCTCGACCTGGCGGCGCTCTTCCGGTGCCGCCCGGACGCACTCGCGCTCCTGGACGCCCAGACCGCCCTCGAGGAGATCGCCGGAAGGGACGTCCCGGCCTCGATCCGCTCGATCGTCAGGACATCCTCCTAGCCCTAATCCGGCATTGATTCCCGGGTCGGGAGGGTCGTCCCGCGTGGATTC
>CAYOHN010000376.1:0-3656 GCA_964403735.1 uncultured Spirochaetales bacterium
AGATCCTGCTGCGCTACTGCGGACCCGACGGCTCCCTCGATGACGCGGCGAACCCGAACGGCTCGATCGGAAACGTGGCGGGGATCCGCAATGCCGCCGGCAACGTCATGGGCCTGATGCCGCATCCGGAACACGCCGTCGAGGCGCTGACCGGAGGGACCGATGGGCTGCAAATCCTCGGGTCGCTCGTCGACGCCGTCGTCGGAGCGGAGCCCTCGCGATGAGTCTCCCCCACGAGCCGACCGTCGATCGGGCGCTGGCGCGCGAGCACGGCCTCAGCGATCCCGAGTGGGAGCGCATCGTCGAGATCCTCGGCCGCACGCCGACGTTCTCGGAACTCGGGATCTTCTCGGTGATGTGGTCCGAGCACTGTTCGTACAAGTCGAGCCGGGTCCATCTGCGCACGCTGCCGACGACCACGATGGCGGCGGCTGCGACGACTGCGGGGACCGTGCTGGTGGGACCCGGCGAGGGAGCCGGCGCCGTCGCGATCGGCGATGGCCTGGCGGTGATCTTCAAGATCGAGAGCCACAACCACCCGAGCTTCATCGAGCCGACGCAGGGCGCTGCCACCGGCGTCGGCGGAATCCTGCGCGACATCTTCAGCATGGGCGCGCGGCCGATCGCGTCACTCGACTCGATCCGCTTCGGGCCGCTCGACGATCCGAAGCACCGGATGCTGCTGCGCGGTGTCGTGCACGGGATCGGCGGCTACGGCAACTCGGTCGGCGTTGCCACCGTGGGCGGCGAGACCAGCTTCCACGAATGCTACCGCGGCAACATCCTGGTGAACGCGTTCAACCTGGGACTCGTCGAGCAGGACGGGATCTTCCTGGGCCAGGCCGCCGGCGTGGGGAATCCGGTGGTCTACGTCGGCTCGAAGACGGGACGCGACGGTATCCACGGCGCCAGCCTGCTCGCGTCGGCCGAGTTCGACGACGAGACCGACGCCAAGCGCCCCACCGTCCAGGTGGGCGACCCATTCACCGAGAAGTGTCTGATCGAGGCGTGTCTGGAGACGATGCGCAGCGGGGACATCGTCGGCATCCAGGACATGGGCGCTGCCGGCCTCACGTGCTCGTCGTTCGAGATGGCGAGCCGCGCCGGGACCGGCATCGAGATGGACCTCGACCGGGTGCCGCAGCGCGCGGCGAACATGACGCCGTACGAGCTGCTGCTGTCGGAGAGCCAGGAGCGGATGCTGCTAGTCACGCGCCAGGGCGCCGAACAGCGGGTGTGCGAACGCTTTGCGCGCTGGGATCTCGAAGCGGTCGTCGTGGGGCGCGTCACCGACGATGGCCGGATGAAGGTCCGCTGGCACAGCGAGACGGTCGTGGACATCCCCGTCGATCCGGTCGCCGAGAACGCGCCGTGCTACGAGCGGCCGACGCGCGTGCCGCCGGAACTCGGCGAACGCCAAAAGCTGGACCTCGCGTCGATCGAGCCGGAGACCGATCCGCAGGGTGCCCTCGAGGCATTGCTCGATACGCCGAATCTCGCCTCGAAGGCGTGGATCTGGCGCCAGTACGACTCGATGGTGCAGGGCAACACCGTCCTCGGCCCCGGCGGTGATGCGGCGTTGGTGCGCGTGAAGCGCGAGGACGGGACGCCCACCGGAACGGCGCTGGCGATGTCGGTGGATTGCAATCCGCGCTGGTGTTGGCTCGATCCGCGCGAGGGCACGATCGCCGCGGTGGCGGCGTCCGCGCGCAACGTGGCGTGCACCGGCGCGCGGCCGCTGGCGCTGACGAACTGTCTGAACTTCGGAAGCCCCGAGAAGCCGGAGATCATGTGGGAGTTCGCCGAAGCCGTGCGCGGACTCGGCGAGGCGGCGCGCGCGCTCGGAACGCCGGTGATCTCCGGCAACGTCTCGTTCTACAACGAGACGCGCGGGCAGGCGATCTTCCCGACGCCGACGATCGCCGCGGTCGGCCTGCTCGACGACGTGCGTCGCCACGCGGTATCGCACTGGCCGGCGCCGGGCCTCGCCATCGTGCTGCTCGGCGAGACGCGCGAAGAGATCGGGGGCAGCGAGTGGCTGGCGCTGCGCCGCGGCCTCGAGGCCGGTTCCCCGCCGCGCGTCGATCTCGCGCACGAGCAGCGGCTCCACGGCCTGCTGGCAGACGGCGTGGCGGCCGGCGAGATCCAGAGCGCGCACGATGTCGCCGAGGGCGGTCTCGCGGTGGCGCTCGCGGAGTGCTGCTGGACGGGTCCTGCGCGGATCGGCGCACGGGTTTCGCTCGATCCCGCCGTGCGGGTGGAAGCGCTGCTGTTCGGCGAGTCGACCGGCCGCGTGCTGGTCGCGACGGCCGACGCCGAGGCGATCCTCGCGCGCGCGGCCGCCGCCGGCGTCCCGGCGCAGCCGATCGGCGAGACCGGCGGCGAGCGGCTGCGCATCGGCGCCCAAGGCGGCGCCCCGTGGATCGATGGCGACGTCGCGCACCTGGCGGCGATCTGGGAGCAGGGGATCCCGCGTCGGCTCGAGCGACCCGAGGGCGAGCCCCCCGGCGAGGAGGCAACCTGATGTGCGGCATCTTCGGCGTCCACGGCCATCCCGAGGCCGCGCACCTCACCTATCTCGGGCTCTACGCGCTCCAGCACCGCGGTCAGGAGAGCGCCGGCATCGTCTCGTCGAACGGGCGCGAACACCACGTGCATCGGGCCATGGGCCTCGTCGCGGATGGGATCAAGGACAAGCATCTGCGCCAGCTCCCGGGCCGCCATGCCATCGGCCACGTCCGCTACTCGACCTCGGGCGGCTCGAGCTTGCGCAATGCGCAGCCGTTCTGTGCGACGACGGACGGCGGTCCGGTGGCGATCGCGCACAACGGCAACCTCGTCAACGCCGCGGCGATTCGCCGCGAGCTCGAGGGGCGTGGCTCCATCCTCACGTCGACGTCGGACAGCGAGGTCATCGTGCACCTGCTGGCGCGTTCGCGGGAGGGAACGCCCGAAGATCGCCTGATCGATGCGCTCTCGCGCGTGAAGGGCGCCTTCAGCCTGGCGATGCAGACCGACGATGCGCTGGTGTTGGCCCGCGATCCATGGGGCTTCCGGCCTCTGGTCCTCGGGCGCCTCGGTGCCGCGTGGGTGGCGGCCAGCGAGACCTGCGCGCTCGACCTGATCGGCGCCGAGTACGAGCGCGATGTCGAGCCCGGCGAGATGGTGGTGATCCGCCGGGGGCGCCTGCGCACGCTGCGGCCGTGGGCCTCGGCTCCGCGCCACGCATTCTGCGTCTTCGAGCACATCTACTTTGCGCGGCCGGACTCGAACGTGGCCGGGCAGAATGTCTACGCGTTCCGCAAGGAGCTCGGCCGGATCCTGGCGCGCGAGCACCCGGTGGCGGCGGACATGGTGGTGCCGGTCCTCGATTCCGGGAACGCCGCGGCGCTCGGCTATGCCGAGGAGTCCGGGATCCCGTACGAAGCCGCCCTGGTGCGCAATCAGTACGTGAAGCGCACCTTCATCGAGCCGTCCCAGTCGATCCGAGACTTCCGGGTGCGGATCAAGCACAACGCCAACCGCGGAATGATCGCCGGTCGCCGCGTCGTGCTGGTCGAGGATTCGATCGTGCGCGGGACGACGTTGCTGAAGCTGGTGGGCCTGATTCGCAATGCCGGCGCGAGGGAGGTTCACGTGCGGGTCTCGTCGCCGCC
>CAYOHN010000377.1:0-3606 GCA_964403735.1 uncultured Spirochaetales bacterium
GAGATCGCCGGCGTGCTCGGAATCTCCGCCGGCACCGTCAAGGTGCACGTCGCGGCGGTGCTCGACGCCCTGGACGTCACGAATCGCACCGAGGCCGCCATGGCGCTCCAGGAGCTGCGTCCGGGCGACCCGTCCACAGAGGCAGCCGACGAGACGAAGGGCGGCGACGTACCGGGCTTCGGCTCGCGACCCGCCATCGCCGTGCTGCCGTTCGACGACCTCTCGCCGGATCCGGACGACGCCTACTTCGCCGAGGCGCTCGTGGAGGAGCTGACGACCGGTCTCGCGAGCTGGCGCTGGTTCCCGGTGATCGCGCGCAACTCGGCGACGGCCTACGGGCCCGGCCCCCACGATCTGAGCCGCGTGAGTCGCGAGCTCGGCGCCCGCTTCCTGCTCGAGGGCAGCGTCCGCCGCGCCGGCGACCGCATCCGGATCCACATCCAGCTCATCGACGGCAGCAACGGCCAGCACGTCATGGCCGAGAAGCTCGAGAGCACGACCGGCGATCTCTTCGCGGTGCAGGACGATCTGGTGCAGCGCATCGTCGGGACGCTGGCGCCGATCCTCCTTCGTGTAGAGGGGCTGCGCGCGCTGCGGCGTTCCGTCGACTCGCTCGACCGCTGGGAACGCTTCCAACGCGCGATGCTCGCGGTCTATCGCTTGCGTCCCGCCGAGATCGACGAGGCCATCGCGCTGCTGACGCAGGTCGTGACGGACGCGCCCGAATTTGCGGCTGCCCATGCAGGACTTTCGCACGCGCACTTCGTCGCCGGCATCCTCGCGCTCGGCGCCACGCAACGGCAAGCAGCCGGGCCGGAACAGCGCAGCGCGGCCGCGGCACAGGCGTTCGCCCATTTTGCCGAGGCCGAAGCGGCCGGGCGCTGCGCCACGGAACTCGACCCGCTCGATTCGGCGGGGTTCCTGGGGCTTGCCGTCGGTCTGGCGTTCCGCGGTCGTCTCGAGCAGGCCATCGCCACCTTCGAGCGCTGCCTGGAGTTGAATCCGAGTGCGGCGCACGGCGCGTTTGCACTGGCGGTCTGCCTCGGCTGGACCGAGCGCTGGGAGGAGGCGGTTCCGCTGCTCGAGCGCGCGGTGCGGCTCTCGCCGAAGGATCCTTTGCTGTACGTGTTCGAGGCCTTCCTGTCGGCGACGCATCTGCGCGCCGGCCGCTACCAGGAGGCGCTGGCCCACGTGCACCGCAGCCTGCAGGCCGAGCCGGAGATCGCGATCAGCGCGCGGCCGTTCGAGCCGGCGGCGCTCGCGCACATGGGTCGCCTCGACGAAGCCCGAGCCCTGGTGGACGAGCTGCGCACGGCGAATCCCAACTGGAATCTCCAGCTCGCGCGGACACTCCTCCCGGCGCCGGCGATCGACGCGCTGGTGGCGGGTCTGCGTCTGGCGGGCTGGGAATCGCTCGACGGCTAGCCGGACGCGGGACCCGGACGGGGACGTTCGTTCCGAAGTTCCGTTACGCCGGACGCCCGGGTGCATTTCCTCGAAGCCCTCGACCGGCGTAACGGAACTTCGGAACGACCGTCCCCGCGTCCTCCCTCGCCCGCGATGCGCGGACCGACGGAACTCTTCGGAAACCGCTGCCGGGCCTGCTCGATCGCGCCTGGACGTCGATACCGCCGGGTTCTCGCGCTCCTGCGTCCATTCCTGCACTCCAACGATGGGGGTCGACCGCCGGGGCGGCGAATTTTCTGCTTGCCAGCGACACACGGGCCGGATCTAGAATGCCCCATGACGCGGGTGACTCCCCTGCTGTTGCTGCTGTTGTCCTGTCTCGTCGTTGCGCCCGGCGCGGCGCACGCGGGGATCGAGACTGCGATCGCCGCCCACTCCGACGCCATCGCGCTGCGCGCGCGGTGGCTCGAAGCTCGCGCGAGCGAACGCGACGATCAGCTCGACGTGTCACTGGAACGCTGGACGCAGCTCGCCCGGGCGCTGCCTGATGAGGCCGAACCGATCTGGCGGCTCGCTCGCATCGAGTGGCGCCGGGCGGAGCGGCTCGCACCGGAGCAGAAGGCCGAGCGACTCGCGGGCTTCCGAGCCGCCGAGGCGCTCGCGCGCGACTGCCTCGAACGCGCGCCCCGTTCGGCCGAGTGCATGTTCTGGCTCGCGGCCGCGCTCGGCCGCATCACGACGACGCGGGGCGTGCTCGAGTCTGCGCGCCTGGCGCCAGTCGTCGCCCGACTTCTCGAGAGCGCCATCGCGCTGCGTCCGACGTACGAAGACGGCCCCGACGACACCACGCTCGGGAACCTCTATCACTACTCGGCGGCGTTCTACCGCCTCGTGCCCGATTGGTTCTGGCTGTCGTGGGTACTCGGCGTCCGCGGCGACAAGGAGCGCTCCGTGGACTTCAGCCGTCGCGCTGTCGCGATCTCACCGCGGCGGCTCGACTACCAGGTGGAGCTCGGTGCGGGTCTGCTGTGTCTCGGCACCCAGACCGGCCGTCGCGAACTCATCGAGGAGGGCCGGGAAGTCCTGCGCCAGAGCCAGTCGCTGGAGCCCTTCGCCGAGGTGCAACTCGACATGGCCTACACCCAGCTTCTTCTCGACCATTCCGAGCGCGCCTGCTCCTACGCGCGCGACGGCTGGATCGAGGTCGGCGAAGGCGAAGTCCGCGGTGCGATGCTCGGTGGCGAGAGTCGAGATCGCGATGGCTGAACCCAGCCGTCAGCGCAGCAGGACCGACTGCGCCGCCGGCCGCTCCCGATAGCGGGTATCCCAGACCGCCAGATGCGGGTGGTCCCGCGCGAGATCGAGATCGATCTCTCCGAAGCGTCCGAAGTGCAGCGCCGCAGCGAGGGTGCAGTCGGCGATCGTGACGTGATCGCCGGCGAGGAACGGGCGGCCGTCCGCGAGCGCGGCCTCGAGCATGCCGAGAGGGGCGGGCAGGCGCTGTCGGAAGAACGCGGCGACCTCGGGCACAGCCGGCAGGCCGAGCGGCGACCGCGTCGTGTGGACGATGTACGCGACCGGCCAGAGCACGCGCAGCTCGGCGATGCGTTCCAGCTCGCGGACGTTCGCGCGCTCGAACGGATCGCGGCCGAGAAGCGGCGGCTCCGGATGCTGCTCCTCGAGATACTCGATGATCGCGAGTGACTCGGTGAGGAAGCGCCCGTCGTCGAGTTCGAGGACGGGCAGGGCGCCGAGCGGATTGCGTGCCCGATGGGCGGCGCTGTTCTGCTCGCCGTGCGCGAGGTTCACCGTCACCGTTTCGATCGGGATCGGCGCGCCGGCTTCCGTCTTCTCGGCGAGATAGAGCCGGACCCGCGTGGGGTTCGGAGCGATCGGAAAGGAATAGAGCTTCATCTCGTTCCCACCTCGCCGAAACGGTAGCCGGGTCGACGTCCGCGCCCCCGGAGCCGGCGTGAAACGAGCGGCTGCCAGCCCGTAGGGTAGGCTGGAACGGCCCGGAGACGCCCGACCTCGGGCACCGAGGAAAGGACGTCATGGGCCGGGCCGACGACAGGGACAAAGGGCTGTTGACACCGCGTCAGCTCGAGGTGCTGGAACTGCTCGCCCGCGGACTCACGAACCGCGAGATCGCCGGCGTGCTCGGAATCTCCGCCGGCACCGTCAAGGTGCACGTCGCGG
>CAYOHN010000378.1:0-3589 GCA_964403735.1 uncultured Spirochaetales bacterium
GAAGCGATGAGCTTGGTGCCGATGCGCACCTCCCAACGGTAGGCACCGGTCTTCCGAAGACCGGCGGCAACGCCGTGAAGTTGCGCAGCGCGAAGCCACACACGACGGCGTCGAGCGAGGCGTCGGGCAGCGGCAGCGCCACGGCGTCTCCCTGCGCGAAGCGGGCGGAGACGCCGCGCCGCTCGGCGCCGCGCAGCATCTCGCGCGCAAAGTCGATGCCGACCACGCGGGCGCCACGCGCGGCCGCCTGTTCCGCGAGGTCTCCGGTGCCGCACGCGAGGTCGAGCACGCGGTCTCCCGGTCCGACGGTGATCGCCGCCAGCGCGACGCGCCGCCAGCGCTGGTCGAGGCCCCCGGTGAGCAGCCGGTTCATGGCGTCGTAGCGGGGCGCGATGCGGTCGAACATCGACTGCACGGCGGCGCGCTTGGCCGCGCCGGTGGGGAGTTCCGAGCCTGCCGGTCGCGGAAGCGCGCTCATTTCCAGCTCACGTCGAGGCGGGCGCTCTCGGTGGCGGCGATCGCTTCGCGCAGCGCGTCGCTCTCGCCGGCGCCCTCGAGCCGCTCGAGCGCGCGGCTCACGAGCGTGCGCTGGAAGAACAGCGCCACGAGCTTCGTGACCTGCGGCAGCAGCGTGCGGAACTGCGCGGTCACGGCGGGATCCTCGGCCCGCGACGGGCCGCGATGGCGCACGTGCCGATCGAAGAGCTCGACGGCGCGCTCGGCGACGTCCTGCGTCGCGCGCGCGTGCTGCACGGCGAGATCGATGAGCTCGTGCAGGGGGATCCCCGCACCGAGCAGCGCGAGGCCGGAGCGCGCCATGTCGAGATCCACTTCGCTGAAGCGTTCCTCGTCACCGACGCGGATCGGCTGCACGAGGCCGGCGGACTGGGCGGCTGTGATCAGCGCTTCCGGGATGCCGGCCTCGGCCGCCAGTTCGGCGCGCGTCAGCGTACGGCGGCCGACCTGCTCGGCGACCAGCGCCGACAGCAGCGGCTCGCGGTCGTCACCAGCCTGCGCCTCGGACGCGAGCACGCGCCGGATCAGGTGCAGCGAGAGCCCATCGGCGAGCAGCTCCCGGATCCGCCGCAAACGCCCGAGGTGCGCGTCTTCGTATAGCGCGATCCGGCCTCGGCGGAGCGGAGGCGGCAGCAACCCCCGCCCCTGATAGAAGCGGATCGTGTCGATGCGGACGCCGCTGCGATGGGCGAGGTCGTCGATCCGATACTGCATGTAAAGATTATTAGAGCATCAGTTCGAAATGTCGAGGATTTGGATATGAAGAAAAGATATTTTCTAGACATCTAGTGGGGACTCGATACGCTCGGAATGCGTGCCCAAGGAGAACACGATGATTCGAACGATTCCGACCACTTCTGCGATCGCATTCGCCTTTTCCCTGGCGCTCCTCGTCTCGGGTCCTGCCAGAGCAGGCAACTACGAGGCCAAGGCCTCCGGCGGTGACATCGTCGCCGTCGCGAAGCAGGCCGGGAGCTTCGGGACGCTGCTCACGGCGCTCGAGGCCGCGGGCCTCGTGGAGACGCTTCAGGGCGAGGGCCCGTTCACCGTCTTCGCACCGACCGATGCCGCGTTCGCCAAGGTCCCCGCCGATCAGCTCTCGGCGCTGCTCGCAGACAAGGAGCAGCTTCGGTCCGTCCTCACCTACCACGTGGTGGCCGGCAAGGTGTTGGCCGCCGACGTCGTGAAGCTCGAAAGCGCCACCACCGTGCAGGGCAGCGACGTCAAGATCGACGCCAGCGACGGCGTCCGAGTCGACGGCGCGCGCGTGACGACCGCCGACGTGCCCGCGACGAACGGCGTGATCCACGTGATCGACACGGTGATCCTGCCCCAGAGCTGACGAGTGAGGCGGCGGGGCGGCCCCGTTCGATTCCGCCCCGCCGCCTTTGCTCGGCTTCTCGCAGGATCCTGCTTCGCCGGCCGCGACACGAAACGAGAGATGCGCTGGACTTCTCAGGTCATCGTCGAGTAGACCCGAGGCCGTGACCCGCCGAACTCTCCGCACGGACAACCTTCGCCGGTCCCTTGCACGGATCGCACTCGCGCTCGCGTCCGGCCTCGCCGGGCTCGCGTGCGACGAAATCTCGGGATCCAACCCGCCGTCTGCCCTCTGCCGCGAAGCCGGCACGCAGTGCCAACTTCCGGAAGGTCCCCTCGGCGTCTGCGAGCGCGCCGCCTGCGAAGCCGGCCAGCCGACGCCATGCTTCCGCTGTATCTCGCAGCACTAACCAGCGGAGTTTCCGCAGGCCTGATCCTTCGCGGAATCGAGGACCGCTCGGACCCGAGCGCAGAGTGCGGCGGCAGAGAAGGGCTTCTCGAGGAACGAGGCTTCGGCCGTCAGCACTCCATCACGTAGAACGGCGTCGTCCGTGTAGCCGGAGACGTAGAGCACCGGGAGTCTGGGACCCTCGAGCGGAGCCTATCCGCCAGTTCGCGCCCGCTCATGCCCGCCATGACGATGTCGGTCACCAGCATGTCGATCTCGGTCGCTCGAGCCTCGAAGAGCGCGACGGCCTCGTCGCCATTGCCTGCCTCCAACACCCGATAGCCCGCGCCGGTGAGGGCCCCGCGCTCGAGGACCCGGACGGCATCCTCGTCCTCGACCAGCAGGATCGTCTCGCTGCCGGCCGACTTCGGCAAGACTCGACGGTCGCGCCCGCGCGTCGCCGTATCGTCGACGTGCGGGCGCTACACCTCGAAGCAGGAACCCTGCCCCGGCTCAGTGCGGACCGTCACATGGCCACTGAACTGTTTCACGATCCCGTAGACCGTGGAGAGACCGAGCTCCGTCCCCTGTCCCTGGCTCTTGGTGGTGAAGAACGGCTCGAAGATTCTCGGGAGGACGTCCGGGTCGATGCCTTGGCCGGTGTCGCGGACCGTGAGTCTCACGTACGGACCCGGGTGCAGCTCCGACAGCGCAGTCGCTTCGCTCGCGGTGACCCGCGCATTGAGATCGACGATCTCGACATCCACGACGACGCGCCGACCGAGCTGCCCAGCATCTCGGCGAGCTGTGCATTCGCAAACGTCGTCCGGCCCTCGAGATCGCCCGTCCAGACCCCTTCTCGGGTCGTCTCGAAGATCGATCGATAGCGCTCCTCGCTGGCGCGCAGCCCGTCCTCGATCCGGACCTTTCCGGTGACATCCTGGGCGATGGACACGAATCCCGAGAAGCGATCGGTCTCGTCGAACAGAGGCGTGTCGACCCAGTCGCACAGGATCCGCCTTCCGTTGCGCGTCAGGTTCTCGTTGCGCTGGTCGACAGAAGCTCGGGGTTGGTCCCGCATCTGTCGCAGCAAACGACGGACCCTGTCGCGTACCTCCGGAGGGACGACGAGGTCGAAGGCATCGCGGCCGACGGCCTCCGCAGGGCTCCGATCACTTCGCACGCTCATCGTCCAAGGGCATCGGTGGGCCGGTCCGCCGAGTGAAGCCACACGTGGCAGCGCTGGCGAAGGAAGCCGACGCTGTGACTCGAGCCCCCCGCAGAGCTGGTTGCGCAGGAGGTTTCCTAGACCGGATGATTCATGAAGCTGCTACTGCGGTCGCACATCTACGCACTCTGGAACGA
>CAYOHN010000379.1:0-3577 GCA_964403735.1 uncultured Spirochaetales bacterium
CGTGCGCACCGAAGAGCAACGCCAGCTATCTCGCGATCGACGCGGCGCTCGAGGTCGTGCGCAACACGGGTTCGGCGCCGGTGCCGCTCCATCTGCGGAACGCGCCGACCGCACTGCTGCGGGAGCTCGGGCACGGCTGCGACTATCGCTACCCGCACGATGCGCCGGACGCGTTCGTCGCCGATCCGAATCTCCCGGAGACCCTGCGCGACGTCCGATTCTACGAGCCGAAGGAGATCGGCGAGGAAGCCGCCATCGCGCGCCGGCTCGCCGACTGGCGGCGCCGCCGCGAACCCGGTGCGTGATTCAGAACCCGGTGCGTGATTCAATCGCGCCCCGACGCCTCCTGGGTCTCGCGCCGCGCGCGCATCGCGAGCCAGGCGCTCAGAGAGCCGAGCACCAGGAACGCGATGCGATTGAACCAGAGCGTGCCGGCGCGATCGGCGAACTTGTCGCTGACGAAGCCGTCGTAGCCGCACCAGAGCGCGAAGGCGCCGAGCATCAACGGCAGGAACCACGGGTTGTCGAACGGATTGCGAGGCTGCTCGTCCTCGTACTCCTCGAGGCTCTCGTCGTCCGGGCGCTCGTTCTCGGAAGCGCGCTCGAGCGAAGAGGTCCGCTCCTGCTCGTCGGCGTCGTTCATCCGCTCCTCCTGGCCCGGTCGGTTCTATCCGTTCCCGCGGTGGTGTCAAGGCCCCGGCCCTGCGGCGCGGCGACCACCCGGTCGCGACCCCCGTCCTTGGCCGCGTAGAGCGCCGCATCGGCCGCCTCGACGAGCTGCTCAGCGGTTTGCGTCGCATCGCGCAGGGAGCCCACACCAATGCTGATCGTCACCGGGATCGGCGTTGCCGATCCGATCTCGAACGGCGCCTCGGCGATCGTCTGACGGATGCGTTCCCCCAGCACGCAGGCGCCGGCGGTGTCCGTCTGCGGCAGCACCACCAGGAACTCCTCGCCTCCGAAGCGGCCCGCCATGTCGGTACCGCGCAGACACGCGCGCAGCCGCTCGCCGACCCCATGCAGGACGGTGTCACCGGCATTGTGCCCGTAGGTATCGTTGACGCGTTTGAAGTGGTCGAGATCCAGCAGCAGCACTGAGAGCGGGGACTTGTAGCGAGCCGCGCGCAGCAGCTCGATCGAGAGGAACTCCGTCACGTAGCGGCGGTTGCGCAGTCCGGTGACGAGATCGCTGATCGAGATCTCCGCGAGCGTCGCGTTCTTGTCGCGCAGCTCCGCCTGTAGCCGGCGCAGACGCATGTGCAGCTCGAGTCGCGCCAGCAGCTCGGCCGGGTGATACGGCTTGCCAACGATGTCGCAGGCCCCATTGCGCAGCAGTCGGACCATCCGGTCCGGGTCCTTGTTCGCCGTCAGGAAGAGGAACGGCAGCTCCTCTCCGCCGCTGCGGCCGCGCTGGGCGGCGAGCAGCTTCTCGCCGTCGAGGCCCGGCATTTCGAGATCGCAGATCACGGCATCGACGGGCTGCGACAACAACAGACGCAAGCCTTCGATCCCGTCGCACGCTTCGAGGATCCGCTCGAAGCGCCCGGATTCCTCCAGCACCTCGCGAACGCGCTCTCGCGCGCTCGGCGAGTCGTCGATGACCAGCACGCTGGGCAATCCGCCGTCCCCCTGTCACCCCTGTCACCCGGTTGGTCCTTCGACCGGACGCAGCGCGGACTCGAGCGCGAATCAGCGGAACAGCGTGCGCGCCAGCGCCGCGCGGTACTCGTGGGTGAGCGGGTCGTCGGCCCCGAGCACCGAGAAGACGTCCAGCATGGCCAGCCGGGCCGCCCCGTCCTCGTGCGCCGGGTCGCGGCGCAGGCTCTCGAGCAGCGCGGCGAGCGCTTCGCCATGGCGCCCCTGCGCCGCGAGCAGCCGGCCGAGGGCAAGCTGCGCAGCCGGGTCGTCCGGGGTCTCCGCGACGCGCCTTCGGAGTTCGGGCTCGAGGACGCCGTCCGCGGCCGCGTGCGTCCGCAGCGTCGCAGCGAGCCGATCGGCGTCGTCGCTGACACGGGTGCCCGGCCCGATCCGCTCGAGCAGGTCCAGCGCCGCCCGGGTGTCGCCGTCCTCCGCCACCAGCCCGGCGAGGCCGTACAGCGCCCGCGAGAGCCGGGGTTCGAGCGCCAGCGCGGCCTGCCAATGCGCCCGCGCCACGGCGCGGTCCCCGGCCTCCAGCGCCGCGTCGGCCGCCTTCGCCTCGCGCTCTGCCTCGCCGGGTAGGATCGACTCGACGAAGCGGCGCACGGCGGACTCCGGCTGCGCGCCCTCGAAGCCGCCGGCGAGGCCCCGCTCTCGGATCGCCTTCACCGCCGGAATGCTGCGCACCTGGAACGCCTGCGCGAGCGCAGGATTCGCATCGATGTCGACGCGCGCCAGCACGAACGCGCCGGCGTGCTCCTCCGCCAGCCGCTCCAGAATCGGACCGAGCACACGGCACGGCCCGCACCACGGCGCCCAGAAATCGACGACGACGGGCACCTCATCCGAACGCTCGATCACCTCGCGCTCGAAATCCTGCTCCCCGACGTCGACGATCCAGGAACCCATCGATGACATGCCACTACGCTGCCGAGTTCGTCGGTGCCGCAAGAGGTGCGGCGAACGAGGAACCCGTGCTCGAAGGAACCGAAAAGCTAACAGACTTCCCGCCGGACGGTCCGATCGCGCCCCGAGCGGAGACGGGGACGTTCGTTCCGCCGGCAGCTCGGGGACCGATCGACCGGATTCTGGAAATGACGGCAGGCGGTCTGTCGCCCCGATGATACGGGCGATGACGACAGATGCGTAGGCAGGTGCGTCCTGTTCCACGAAGGAAAGGATCGACGCCAGATCGCGGCGTGCCCGAAGAGTCCACCCGATCATCCTCACGCGAGGAACTGCTTCTCGACCTCCTCGTGATCGACGAACTCGCCGGCCTCTGACTGGCGGAGCCCCTCTTCGACCTTGGCCAGAAAGCACAGCCGCTCGATTGCATCATCCAGCGTGGCGTTGTCCGGCAGGGTGGCGACGGCATCCACGGCCCGCTGCTTCTCGGTCTGTTTCGACATCTTGCGGAAGGTAGCGCAGCGGCTCCGTTGGTTGCGGCCCAACGCGTTGTTTGCGACCTCGGCCGCGGCGGGCAGCGCCGCACGCCCGCTCGCCTGGGGCACCCAGCCGGGCAGCATGCGCCCGCCTTCCTCGAGGCCCACGCACGCGAAGCGGACCTGGCGGGCGGTCAAGAGCCGGCGCGCCTCCGCCATCCGCAGGAGCCAGCGCAGCACCTCGAGCTCCCGGTTCGCGCGGGCGAGAAGCCCCGCCTTGCGCGGCCCGGGCGGGCTCGAGGCCGCGTCCACCAGCGTCTCCAGAATGGCGAGGCTGCGATCCGCGAGGCGCTGGCCGAAGACGAAGCGCTCAGCTCTTCGGAAAGCTCTCGACGCGCCCGGGCAGCCACTTCGCGAAGTCGGTCCACTTGACGAGCAGCACCGGCGGATCGCTGGCGCGAGACATTTGCGCTCCCCCCGAAGCGCGGGCCGCGCGGCTTACGCCGCGCGGCCCCGGAAAGGGTCCAAGGCCCAGAGGTCAGAGGGTCTTCACGAAC
>CAYOHN010000380.1:0-1283 GCA_964403735.1 uncultured Spirochaetales bacterium
GCGGCCACCAACCCATCGCGCGCGAGCGCGCGCAGTGAAGCCTCGGCGTTCGGGAAGCGCCGCCGTAGCCCCGTCGTCGCGCGCGGTGCGGTCGCCAACGCCGCCAGCAGCGGGCGCAGGCCCCGAGCGACGGCGCCGCGGTCCAGCGCCTCGCGTCCGCGCGGAGTGAGTCCCCAGCCGGCGACGCTCTTGGATGTCGATCCGGTCGGCGTTGCACACGCGAGCGCGAGGCCGACCGGGCAGAAGACCTCGTCGGCGGCTTCGCGGAGCACACGGATCAGTGCCGGATGGACGACGGGTACCGGATCGAGGATCCGTTCGACCGCGCGCAGCGCGCCGTTCCCCGGAGCCGACGTCTCGGAGCTGCGGGCGACGATCAAGCCCGAGAGCTTCCGCGTGCCGAACGGCACCAGCGCCCGCCGGCCCGGTTCGGCAGCGGCCGCCAGCGCCGCCGCGACGCCGTAGCTGAACAGCGAATCGACCGGCACCGCCAGCGCGATCTCGACGCGGCCGACGAAATCGGCAGCTCCGGCGGCGGCTGAGGACCGGGCGGCGGGCGCGGTGGTGGCGGCAGGCACGGCAACAGTGTATCCGCCGTGGCGATGCGCTCTCGGGTCCGCGTGCGAGACGCCGGCGGCGACGGCCTCCGGCTCGAGATCGACGGCACGTTCGCGTCGCTGTGGCGGCCGGGGACGGCCGCGACGGGCTCCGTGTGGGATGCGCTGGTCGCACCGCTGCTGGCGCTGCCGCCGGCGCGGCGCCGGCGCGTGCTGATCCTCGGCCTCGGCGGCGGCAGCGCGGCGCGGCTCGTCCGGGCGTTGGCGCCGCGCGCGCAGATCGTCGGCGTCGAGCTCGACCGCGCGGTGGTGGAAGCCGCCCGCCGGCACTTCGGCCTCGACTCGCTCGATATCGACGTGCGCTGCGAGGATGCGTTCCGCGTGCTCGCATCCGAGCGCGGGCGCTTCGATCTGATCGTCGAGGACTGCTTCGTCGGGCGCGGGGATGCCGAGCGCAAACCGGAGTGGCTGCCCCTTCCGGGGCTCGCGCTGGCGGCGCGGCGGCTCGCGCCGGGAGGGATCCTGGTCGTGAACACGATCGACGAGACCGCGGACGTGGCGCGCGTGCTCGCGGAGCTCTTGCCGCACCGGCTCGAGTTGCGCATCGACGACTTCGAGAACCGCGTGCTCGCCGCCTCGACGCGGCCGCTTCGTGCCCGCGCGTTGCGCGCGGCGGTGGCGCGAGATCCGGTGCTCGGCGCGCCCGAAGCCGCTCGCCTGCGGCTT
>CAYOHN010000380.1:1293-3565 GCA_964403735.1 uncultured Spirochaetales bacterium
GTTGCGCCACCGATCCGAAGTTCTGACCACTCTCCGAGGAGATGAACGGTTCCGGTCGGGTCCGACCGGACGCCGAGATGGTTGTGTGCGGAGGCCTTCCGCGCGGCAGCTCCGGCTGCGTCCGCGCGCAGAGCGCCGTCTGCCTGCGCTTCGGCAGCTGCCTGCGCTTCGAAGCTTCGGAGTCCTACGAGACCATGCGACAGAGTTCCCGCCGATCCTCGATTGCCCACCACTCCTGGATCTCGCGCCGCCGATCGCTCATGGGCTCGCTGATCGAATCGCTGCGGGATTCCCTGCAGGAGTCGAGGCGGCGCGCGAATTCGGGAGACGCAGCGCCGGGACGCGCCGGCTGGATCTGCGGTATCGGTCTCGCACTGGCGGTGGGAGCGCTTGCGCTCGCGTCACCGGCCGGCGCGGTTCTCCTGATCGACGATTTCTCGAGTGACCAGGACCTCGTGCTGCCGACCGAGGGGGAAGCGAGTGTCTCGAGTTCTGCTCCGGCTCCCGCGGCGATCGGAGGCGAGCGGGACCTCGGGATCGAGCGCGTGAGCGAGGTCGGTGGGGCGAGCGTGGATGTGAACGCCGGTGACCCTCCGCAGGGGCAGCTCCAGTTCAGCTCCGGCGCCGGGACCACCCTCTTGCGCCTCGTCTGGGACGGCCCAGACGGCAACGCCCAGACCGACGACTTCACCGGACTCGAGTCGGTCGACCTCACGGACGGCGGCGCGCTCGATGCGTTCGAGATCGAGCTCGATTGGGATCTCGCCACCGAGATCTCGCTGCGCATCTACAACGCGTCGGACCCGGACGGAGAGACGTGGTCCGAGGCGACTGTACTCCTGAACGAGAGGACACCCGGGACATTCGAGTTTCTCGAGGTTCTGTTCACGGAGTTCACCCTGAACGGTCCGGCAGGTGCCGGCGACTTCGCCAACGTCGGTGCGGTCCACCTCGAGATCGAGGGCCCGGCGGGCTTCGATCTCGCGTTGCAGTCCGTCCAGGTGGTTCCGGAGCCCGCGGCCACCTCGCTGGCCGGACTGGCCGCGCTGGCGCTGCTCGCCCACCGACGGCGATCGACGCGACGCTGAGCGCAGGACGATCCACCGAGCCGACACTTCGCCACGCGCGGCCGGGTGTCGAATAACTTATATTTGTGTCGATTCGTCGACCTGGGTGCGCCGCGATCTCGCGAGCGTGACGCCCGGTCGTTCGCACACCGCACGAGCCGAAGCCCGCGGTTCTCATCGTCGTTCTCGCCCTCGAGCGCAACGACCGCGCTCGGAACATCGGCGTTTTCCGAATCGACAGCGGCCGAACACTTCGTCTGCCACGAACACGCGGCCCTGGCCACCTCCTCATCAGGTGATCCCCATTTTCGACCCCATCACGCTGCATTCGCTGCGTGAAAACTGCCGTTCGTCCGCGAGACGAACGTTCACGAGACAAAGGAGCGCAGGCATGCGCAAACGACTGCTATTGCTGTTTACCGCTACGGCGCTGATGAGCACACCGCTCGCCGCGTCGGCGTTGATCCTGGACAATTTCCAGGAGATTCAGGTCGCCGAGATCGGGATCGGCGGCGACGCGGAGAATCCCGTGGAGGTTTCTCCGGATCCGGTGCCGACCCTCCCCTTGGAAGGAAATCGCGAGATCGTCCTCGAGCGAACCGCGGGTTTCGGGAGCGCTTCCGCGGACGTAAACGGGACCCAGGCGGGCACGTTCTCGCTCGCCACCGGCCCGGGCGTCGTCGCCAGTGCGGCGTTGACGTGGAGCGGGTTCGGGACGGTCGACCTCACCGACGACGGCAGTGCGTTCTTCGAGTTCTCGGTTCGCTCGGACCTCAATGCCGTCGTCGCGGTGAAGTTCCTGTCAGGTGGCGACGAGTCGTCGGCGACGCGCGACGTCACCGGGGCCGGTGCCGGCTTGGGTGATCCGTTCCAGTTCCTGCACGTGGCGTTCGGCGATCTCGACGGGACCGCGGACCTCACGGCCATCGACGCGTTCTCGCTGGAGATCTCGGGGCCGGCCGCGCTCGACCTGCAGATCGGCGAGCTGCGCACGGTGCAGACTCCCGTTACCGCTCCGGAGCCGGGCACGCTCGCGCTGCTCGGGATCGGCCTCGCCGGCCTCGCGCACTCGTCGCGCCGCCGCGCCTGACGCTCTCCGCCGGTCGCGACGTTCCACGAGGGGCAGAACGGCGGGCACTCGCCATGCGAGTGCCCGCCGTTGCTCGTCTGGCCCCTCCCGTGTGCCCGATCCGAGTCGCGCTCTC
>CAYOHN010000381.1:0-3564 GCA_964403735.1 uncultured Spirochaetales bacterium
GAAACCCGTACAGCTCGATCTGCGCGCGATGGTACGAGGAGCACGTGTAGGCGTGCACCAGCACCAGCGAGTCTCCTTCCTCGCGCAGCTCGTGGCGATCGACGTCCGACAGCAGAGGAGAGAAGCGTTCGACGAGGGCGAACGCGGTTCGCAGGGTCGGTGCGCTCGAGAGCAGCGGGAGGAGATAGTGGACCCTGCCGGAGGTGGCCATGCGGTCGGCCAGGTGCAGGCCGAGGGCCGGGTCGCCGGTCGTTTCGATCGCCAGGTTCCAGAGGCGGAAGTGTCGCTCGACCGTGAGGCCTTCGAGCGAGAGGGCCTCGTCCGAGGGGAGCGACAAGGCCGCCGCGATCGTCCGATGATCCAGGCCGTGGGCTTCGAGCAGGGCGAGCAGCGCGTGTGCGCTGACCTCGCGCGAACGCGGTGCGGCCTCGTCGTCGGACGACCCGGACGACCGGATCCCGCACGGCGGCGCGTCTTGCGCGTCGGCATCCACGGGCATGTCCCCTGAGGCCATCGTTCTGTCTCCCGTGGCAATCGACCGCCGTGCGCTGCGGATGATATCGCTGTTCCTACGCCGACTACCCGGCGACAAGGAGGATCTTCGATGCAACTGAGACCCGATTCTGGAGGCTGGGGACCGGCTTCGTCCAGCGCGATCGTTTTGGGCGGCCTGCTACTGGCCACGATGATGACGCTGCACGCGTCCGAGAGCAGAGCCGACGTCTGTACCGCCAACTGGCAGGAAACCATCGAAGGCGATGGACGCATGGCACCGGGTTTCTCCGGGCCGGATTCCAACTACCGGAACTATCCCTGGGACAACGACGCCGCGAACGCGCAGATCGCCCTCCGGATCACCGGTGTCTGGCCGTACGCGCGCTACCGCAGCTACGTGCTCAACGATGACAACCTGAACCTCATCGACTCGTTGCACGACGTCGACGTCGTGCCCGAACCGGGGCAGGTGAACGTCTTCCAGCCGAATGTCGATCGGGACTCCCCGAACCGGGAACACGTGATCTGGGTGCGGCCTGCGGGCAGCGCCCACATCGGCGATCACCCCAACACGCTGGTGGTCGACAATGCGACCCCGCGCACCGTACTCATCATGCGCACCTATCGGCCAGACGACGGCCTCGACAACAAGGGAGGGGTTCCCCTGCCCACGATCGAGGCGTTCGACGACGCAACCGGCGCGCCGGCCGCCTGTCCGGACGTTTCGCTGGGGCTCGGCGACTTGAGCCAGGCGGAGTTCGTGCGACCCGATGATTTCCCGCTGATGCCGGACCTGCGCTCCTACAACATGGCAGGGAGTGGTTGGTCTCCCAACGGCAACCCGTATCTGGGGGTTCCTCTCTGGGACAGCGACGAGCTGGGTGACGTGGCGGTCGTGAAGATCCGCATGCCGTCGTACCCCGACACCGCGCAGGGCGGCGGGGTCTTCACGGGACTCGAAGAGGTTCGCTACTTCAACATTTGCCTGGTCTCGGTGACCACGACCGCCTCCCAGAGCTGCATTCGCGACGACCAGATGGTGGTCCACCCCGATGGGTTCGTGCGCATTGCGGTGGGTCCGTGGTGGCTGCGGCGCAAGGCGGAGTCGATGGGGTTCGGCTTCTTCCGCTGGGGCGCGGTCTACAATCCGGCGTTCATGACGCGGCAGATCCAGCCCGGAGAGGACTTCCCCGGAAACCACAACCTGGTGCCGTTGTTCGATGTCGACGGCGACATCCTCACCCAGCTGGAAACCAAGGCGGCCGACCTCTTCGTCGGTGACTACGGGGCGGTCGGGCACTACTGCTCGACAGCGGATTTCCGGCGCAACGGCTGCGGGCTCTGATCCAAAGCGCGCTGCGCCCCGTCCCTTCTTCCCTTCATGTCGACGTCGCCGTCGCGCTGAGGCCCATGCAAGACGCTCGTGAAGGCATTCAGCAGGGCGGCTTCGGTGGAGTTCGTTGCCAACACTCGCGGTTGCGGGCGGGCAGGCGAGCCAGTGTGCGCAACATGGCCGCCGGCCCGCCCGCCCGTACGTGGTCGAGCGCATGTTGTGTCTCGGCGGGATCGAGGTCGAAGAGCGCGGCGATGTCCCGGGGATCTGCGTGGGCGCCGCCGAGGGCTTCGGCGAGTGCGCGGAGATCTGCGTAGTCGAGGTCTTCGGCCGGTACGCGCGAACGAGGCGAGAGCCAGCGGGACGGCTCGATCGGCGATCGCAGCGGGGGCACACCGAGCTGCCGCCGCACCTCGTCGAGCGGGAGCGGCAGCAGCTCTTCCCAGTAGATGCAATAGAAGGGGATCGTCTGCGCGCAGGCGCGACCGCGCGCATGCGCCTCCAGCATCGTCGCGCGCCACGTCCGCAGCGTGACGAGCGGGCGAGCGCGCAGCTTGCTGGACCATGTCAGCGCGCGTACGGCACGGGCGCGCGCGCCGCCGAGTCCGATCAGGAACGCCACGTTGATCGCTTCGGAGAGCGGGTCCGTGCCGTATCCAGAGAGCAGATGCGTGAGATCGTGGGTCTGCTGCTCCCGGTCCATCAGATACTTCATCTCGTCGGACCAATCCAAGCCATCGAACGTTTCGTCCCGATACATGAGCGAGCTCAAGAGGTACGAGGGGGCCACGCCAGGCCGGCTCATGGCCGCGTGGTAGGCCCGACCGAAGCGGCCCGCCGGCAGCGCTTCGAGCTGCTCCGCGTCGGCGAGCGCGACGGCGAGGTTGGGGCGCTCGCGCAGGATGCGCCGCCCGGTTTCGTGGCCGAGCATGCGACGCACCTTGCGAGCTTGTCCCGGGCCGCCGGCGGCAAAGCGAGCCCGGGCGAGGTGGCTCGGTCCTTCCGCCGTAAAGGGCGCGCGCGCCCAGGCCACGAAGTGTTTCAGCGCGAGCCCTCGATCCACCGCGAAGCGGTCGGGCTCGTGCGCGCGTCGCATCTCCTCGTCGTTCATGGCTGTTCTCCGCGCAAGCGAGCTGGAGGCGGACGTAGAAGGACGCCGCTTGCGCTCGCTGCCCGCAGTGCCCGTCGGTTCGGAAGATCCAGAGGCGGACTCGCCGTCCCGCAGGCAGTTGCCCTTCGCCGTCTCGTCGCTCATCCGGGCACGAGCGGCGGGACGGCTGCGAGTTCCGACGCCGAGGCCTGGAGCGCGTCCCAGCAGGACGTTTCCTCGAGGACCGGTCGCAGGTGCTCGCGCGCAGAGGCCGGGAGTTCGGCGAACGCCGCGCGCAGCCAGCCCAGGCAGCGGACCTGGTAGAGCAGCCCCGCACGCTCCTTCTGACGTTCTGGCGCGTGGCCGACGGGTCGCCGGAATGGCAGGTCCCATGGACTCCAGGCCAGCTCGGGCGCTCCGTCCTCGATGGCCGCGGCGAGCTTCACCAGATACGGAAGATGGAACGCGCCGATCAGCGCGAGCAGGCTGCGGACCGTGGGGCTCGGATCGGAGCTTGCTTGCCACTCGCCTTCGAGCCCGGATGTGTCGTCGAGCAGCTGGATCCACTGGTAGGTCCGGACCGCGCGCGCTCGCAGGATCCGCGAGGCGGTCGGATCGACGGCACATTGAGAGAGCGGACCGTAGA
>CAYOHN010000382.1:0-3562 GCA_964403735.1 uncultured Spirochaetales bacterium
CGCGTTGGTTCCTTTCCGCCCCATCGCGATGCCGACGTCGGCCCGTTTCAGCGCCGGCGCATCGTTCACGCCGTCTCCGGTCATCGCGACGACCTGCCGCCGTGCCTGCAGGCCCTCGACCAGCCGCAGCTTGTGCTTCGGAGTGGCGCGCGCGAAGACGTCGACGTCTGCTGCCGCGCGCTCGAACTCGTCGTCGCCGAGTTCCTCGAGATCCCGGCCGGTGAGTACCCGCTCGCTGTTCAGCCCGAGTTCGCGACCGATCGCGCGCGCCGTTCCGGCGTGATCGCCGGTGATCATCTTGACGCGGATGCCCGCTTCCCGGCAGGCGGCGACGGCGTCGATCGCCTCCTGGCGCGGAGGATCCGCCAGCCCGAAGAAACCGAGGAGCGTCAGCTCGCTCTCGACGTCCTCGAACTGCAGTTCATGTTGGTCCTCGTCGCAGCGCCGGGTTGCGATGGCGAGCAGTCGCTGGCCGCGATCCGCGATCTCCGTCATCCGCTGCTTCCAGTACTCGGGCTCGAGCGGCTCGTCACCGTCTTCGCCGCGCTGCTGCGAGCACATCTCCAGCAGCCGCTCCGGAGCCCCCTTCACCACCGCGAAGGCACGACCCTCGTGGTCGTGATGCAGCGTGGCCATGAAGCGGTGCTCGGACTCGAAAGGGATCAGGTCCGTGCGCGGAATCGACTTGCGCTCGGCGTCCGGATCGAGTTCCGCTTCGAGAGCCGCCGTCACGAGCGCGCCCTCGGTCGGTGCGCCCTCGAGGATCCAGTTCTCGCCTTCCCGACGCACGACGGCATCGCTGCACAGGACGGCCGAGCGCATCATCTCCATCAGCAGCGGCTGCTCGGCCGGCGCAACCGGTCGCTCGTCGCAGCGGATCTCTCCATCCGGGGCATACCCCACTCCGCTGATCGTGAAGACGGCGTCTCGGGTTACCACCGTCTTCACCGTCATCTCGTTGCGCGTCAGCGTCCCGGTCTTGTCGGAGCAGATGACGGTGACCGAGCCGAGGGTGTCGACGGCGGGGAGTTTACGGATGATCGCGTTGCGTCGCGCCATTTTCTGGACGCCGAGCGCGAGCGTGATCGTCAGGATCGCCGGCAGACCTTCGGGAATGGCGGCGACGGCGATGCCGACCGCTGCCATGAACATCTCCGTGGCGCTGTATCCGCGCAGCAGCAGCCCGAACGCGAAGGCACCGGCGGCGAGCACAAGGATCACGACGCTGAGCCGCCGACCGAAGACGGCGAGCTGCCGGAGCAGCGGCGTGGTCAGCCGTTCGACGTCGCCCACCATCGTGCTGATGAGCCCGATCTCCGTCTTCGCACCGGTTTCCACGGCCACACCCAGGGCCCGGCCGGAGGTGACGAGCGTTCCCGCGTAGGCCATCGACCCGCGATCCCCGAGCGGCGTGTCGGCGGCCACTGGTTCCGGCGTCTTCTCGACGGGAATCGATTCCCCGGTGAGCGCGGCCTCGTCGACTTGCAGGCTCCGGGTCTGCAGTAGCCGCAGGTCTGCAGGCACCTTGTCGCCGGAGCGCAGCTTCACGATGTCACCTGGAACGAGATCCTCCGCCGGGATCTCGATCGTCTCATCGGCGCGGACGACGACCGCCCGCGGCGCGAGCAGGTTGCGGATCGCGTCCAGCGCGCGCTCCGCCTTGCCCTCCTGGACGAAGCCGATCAGCGCGTTCACGATCACCACGCCGAAGATCACAGCGCTGTCGACCGCATGGTCCAGCACTGCGGTCGCGATGCCCGCGCCGATCAGCAGGTAGATCAGGATGTTGTGGAACTGGGCGAGCAGCCGGGCGAGGGCGCTGCGCGACGGTTCGACTTCCAGCCGGTTGGGTCCGTGTCGCTCGCGGCGCGCGCGGACTTCCGGCTCGTCGAGGCCGTCTCGGCTCGTCGCCAGGGTCGCGAGCACGTCGTCGATCGTCGCCGCGTACCAGCGGGACCGCGTTCCCCCGCTTCCGTTCGCAGGCATCGAGTCTCCCGTCTCGTCTCCACTCGAGACTGCGGGAAGGCTAGGGCACGGGACGCGTGTCCGACGGGCCCGGTCACCGCGGTGTCGTCTCGCGGACAGCGACGGCCGCCGTCGCCGCGTTCGCGGCGCCGCGCGTCTCCCGGGTCGACCGCTCAGGGCTCCGGGTGGCGCCGGCGATAGGCGTCGACGACGACGTCGGCGGCGACGTCAGCGCCGAGCGTGGCCGTGTTGACGACGACATCGTACGCGGACGGGTCATCGAGACGCGCGCCGAAGTGGTGACGGATGAACTCGAAGCGCCGCTCGTCCTCGGTGCGCAACGCATCTGTTGCCGTGCCCGAGGTCAGTCCCTGCCGCTGGGTCCAGCGTTCGACACGCACCTCGAAGGGAGCCACCGCGAGCGTCCTCAGTACCGGCTCGTCGCGGAACAGGAACGCCGTGCCACGACCGACGAAGACGGCCGCTCCGCTTCGCGCCAGCGGGATCACGAAGCGCTCCACCGCCTTCAGGAAATCGTCCTCGGTGAAGCGCGTGCCCTGGAAGAAGTCCGTGAAGTAGCGGTCGACGGCATTGCGGACGCGGCCGTCGAGCTCGTGCAGGAATTCTTCGGAGAGCCCCCGCTGGGCGGCAATCTGGTCGACGATCTCGCGGCCGAAACAGGCGAATCCGAGCCGCTCCGCGACCTGCTGACCGAGCTCGTCGCCGCCGGTCCCCGGCAGGCTGGCGATGGCGACACACGGCCGCCGTCGGGGTGCCCGCGTGGTCTCTTCCCAACGGGCGAGCTGGTGGCCGAGCATCGCGTCGGTCCGCTTGCTGAGCGTCACGAAAGTCTCCTGGCGCCACGGGATGGGTGAGGGGCCTCGCGGCACCCGGTGCAGGCGCCGTCTCGGGCACCACGTCGGACGGGGGACCATTGCCAGACGGCGCGACGTCGTGCAAGCCGGCTCCGGGAGCTGGAGCGCCCGCGGGACCTCGGAGGCCCTGACGGGGTGCCCTCAAGGCCGGTCCCCTCCCGGACGAAACAGGCCCGGGAGTCGTCCCTCTTGCAACCCGCGGACGACCGGCTGTGAGGACCCCAGGGCGATGCCGCTCGAGCTCAACGAGATCCTGAAGATCGCCCTCAAGGGCGGCGCCTCGGACATCCACCTGAAGTCCGGCTTGCCCCCGATCTTCCGCGTGGACGGCGCGTTGGTTCCGCTGAAGAACGCCGAGCGGCTCCTGCCCGATCAGCTCGAGGCGATCACGCGGGCGATCATGAATCCGGTCCAGAAGGAGCGCTTCGAGGCCAACCGCGAGTGCGACCTCGCCTATGGGATCGCCGGACTCGGCCGCTTCCGCGTCAACGTGTTCCAGCAGCGCGGCACCATCGGCATCGTCTTCCGCGTGATCCCGTTCGGCGTCAAGACGATCGAGCAGTTGTATCTGCCGAAGGTGGTCGAATCGGTCGCGAACGAGCAGCGCGGATTGATCCTGGTCACCGGCACCACCGGCTCGGGCAAATCGACCACGCTGGCCGCGATGCGAGCTTCCAGATCGACACGCTGGGACCCGAAGGCATTCTCGACGTCGCGATCGT
>CAYOHN010000383.1:0-3560 GCA_964403735.1 uncultured Spirochaetales bacterium
AGATGCGTCGTCGCGAGCGCGGCGACCTGCGGCAGGTGTGTAATGCACAGAACCTGGTGTGCCTCCGCGAGCTCCGCGAGCGCCTGGCCGACGCGTTCGGCCGTCCTGCCGCCGACGCCCGCATCGACCTCGTCGAACACCAGCACCATGCCGCCCGCCGTCCGGCGTAGCACCCCTTGCAGCGCGAGGAACACCCGCGAGAGTTCGCCGCCCGAGGCGATGCGCCGCAGCGGCCGCGGCGTCTCGCCGCGGTTGGCGGAGAGCAACAGCTCCACCTGCTCGGCGCCGCTCGGCCCGCACGGAAGCCCGTCGGGACTGGCCGTCGGCGTGAGCGCGACGACGAGCCGGGCGTCCGGCATCTCGAGCCCGCGAAGACGCTGCTCGACTTCGCGGGCCAGGCGCTCGGCCGCATCGCTGCGAGCGGCGCTGAGGGCGGCGGCGTCCCGAGCAAGCGCCGCGCGGAGTTCTTCCTCATCCCGCACGAGCGCTGCCGCGCGTTCGTCCCCGCCTTCGAGCGCCGCGAGTTCCGCCGCCAGGGCCTCTCGGCGCGCCAAAATCTCCGCCTCGTCCCGGCCGTACTTGCGGCGCAGCTTCTCGAGCGTCGCGAGCCGCTCCTCCAGCTCGGCGCGCCGCGCGGGATCGACGTCGATCGCGTCGGCGTAGCGCTCGATGTCGCGCGCCGCGTCACTCATTTCGGTGTAGGACGCGCGCAGCCGCTCGGCGAGCGCGCCGAGTCGGTCGTCGTAGCCGGCGGCCGCGTCGAGCGCTGCGGCCGCGGTGGCGACGAGATCGACGGCGACCGGGACGTCGGCGGTCGATGCGTCGCCCGAGAGCGCCGCAACCGCCGTCGCCGCTGCGCCGCGCAGCTCCTCGGCGTGAGCGAGCCGCGCATGCTCGGCGCCGAGCGCGGCGAGTTCCCCGGGCGACACGCCGGCGGCGTCGATTTCGCCGAGCTGGAACGCGAGGAAATCGCGACGACTCGCGCGCTCGGCGGCCTCCGCCTCCAGCGCTTCCCGTTCGGCGCGGACCGCGCGCAGCGCGCTGTAGCCCTTCTGGACGGCGCGCCGGCGGTCCAGCGAGCCGCCGAACGCATCGAGCAACCAGCAGTGACTCTCGGGACGACGCAGGCGCTGCGACTCGTGCTGGCTCGAGATCTCGAGCTGGTCGCCGAACAGTTCGGCCAACACCGACACCGGAACCAGCCGGCCGGCGATCGTCGCGCGGCTGCGTCCCGTGCGCGCGACGGTGCGGGACACGATCAACTCGCCGTCCTCGGGCTCGAGCCCGCGCTCGCGCAGCGCGGCTTCCAGCTCCGGCAGGCCGGCCGTCCGGAACACCGCTTCGACGTGCGCTTCGGCGGCGCCCTCGCGCACGGACTGGGCGTCCGCGCGCGCGCCGGCCAGCAGTGCCAACGCGCCCAGCACGATCGATTTGCCGGCGCCCGTCTCGCCGGTGAGCGCATTGAGTCCGGGCCCCAGCTCGATCTCCGCGGCCTCGACGATCGCGAGATCCCGGATGCGCAGACGTTCGATCATCGCTCGCCCCAGCGCAGCTTGGTCCGCAACACGTCGAAGCGACTCCGCTGCGGCGGGACCACGAGCAGTACGCCGTGTGCGGAGCGACGCACGCGCACCACGTCGCCGTCGGCGAGCTCCACGCCCTCCTGCCCGTCGACCGTCAACCGGGCCTCCACACCCGCCTTTGCAGCGATTTCGAGCACGACGGTGTCCGGCATCACGAGCGGGCGCTGCGTCAGCGTGTGCGGGCAGATCGGCGTGAGCACGAGCGCTTCGAGGCTCGGCAGCAGGATCGGTCCGCCGGCGGACAGCGAGTACGCCGTCGAGCCCGTCGGCGTCGACACGATCAGCCCGTCCACGGGATACGTCGAGACCGGAAGGTCATCGGCGCGGACGTCGATCTCGATCAGCCGTGCCAGGCTGCTCGTCACGACGGCATCATTGAGCGCGCGCCAGTGCGCGACCTCGCGCCCCCCGCGCATGTGCTCGACGGAGATCCGCAGGCGACGCTCGACGCGCATCGTACCGGCGAGCGCGGCCGCGACCGCGGACTCCATCTCGTCGACCGAAACCTCGGCCAGAAAGCCCAGCGTGCCGAGGTTGATGCCGAGAATCGGCACCGCGCGCTCCTCGAGCGCCCGCGCCATCGCCAGCAGCGTGCCATCGCCGCCGAGCACGACGAGCAGATCCGCAAGCCGCGCGAGCTCCGCAGACGACGTCGCCGGTTCGCCGAGGGCCGCGGCGGCATGCGGGTCATAGAGGACACGCAGACCCCGGGGCGCCAGCCACTTCGCCAGCTCGCGCGCGGCCGCCTCTGCCCGCGACGCGCCGGGCTTGATCGCAACGCCCACGGTCTCGATCTTCGCGTCGACGGGGCGATCGACGGGTTTGTCGACCTTCATGCCGACCTTTCGGAGGTTCGCGCTTTCGGGGGCTCGCGGGACGGCGGGGTGGTCGAGGAAGTAGCGCATCGAGGCGTAGCTGGCGAAGCGCCACTGCTACGCTGCCGGGGTGCCGTCCCGCGACTCCGATTCACTCGCGCTGTTCCCGCCGACAGCAGAGCCCCGGCGCCCGGAAGCCGCCGCCCCGCCCCGACGAGCGCCCGCATCCGCGCCGCTGGCGGATCGGATGCGACCGCGCAGCCTCGACGAGGTGGTCGGACACGGCGAGCTGATCGCTCCGCGCGCACCGCTCCGGGTGCTCTTCGACAGCGGAACGCTGCCGTCCCTGCTGCTATGGGGACCGCCTGGCTGCGGCAAGACGACGCTCGCCGAGCTGCTGGCAGGCGATCCGGCGCGCGTGCGCTTCGTCGCCCTGTCCGCGGTGGTCGCGGGCATCAAGGATGTGCGCGCCGTCGTCGAGCAGGCGGCGGCCGAGGCCCGGTCGGGCCGGCGGACGGTGCTGTTCCTCGACGAGATCCACCGCTTCAACCGCGCCCAGCAGGATGCCCTGCTCCCTCACGTCGAACACGGCACTCTGACGCTGATCGGCGCCACGACGGAGAATCCATCGTTCGAAGTCATCGCTCCGCTGCTCTCGCGCTGCCGGGTCTTCGTGCTGCGCGCGCTCGCGCGCGAGGAGCTGCTGACGCTGCTGCGGCGTGCGCTCGACGACGCGGAACGCGGCCTCGGGGCGACCGGCATCCGCGTCGACGACGACGCGCTCGCGGCGATCGCCGAGTTCGCCGACGGCGATGCGCGCCGCGGGCTCGGCCTGCTGGAGGCCGCCGTGCATCTCGCGCTCGGCCGCCCTGGCGAATCCCAGCGGGTCGACACAGAAATGGTGCGCGAGGCCGCCGGACGCCGGCTGCTGGCGCACGACCGGGATCGCGACTCCCACTACGACGTGGTGTCGGCGTTCATCAAGAGTCTGCGCGCCAGCGACCCCGATGCAGCGCTCTACTGGGGCGCGCGCATGCTGGAAGCCGGCGAGGATCCCCGGTTCCTGACCCGGCGCCTCCTGATCTTCGCCTCCGAGGACATCGGTAATGCCGAACCGGCTGCGCTCCCGCTGGCGCTCTCGGCCGCGCAGGCCGTCGAGCGC
>CAYOHN010000384.1:0-3551 GCA_964403735.1 uncultured Spirochaetales bacterium
ATGCCGAGCCCGCGCTCGGAGATGATGTTCTTCTGGATCTGCGCAGTCCCGCCGCCGATGATCAGCCCCAGCGAGAACATGTAGTGGAACTGCCAGAGCCCTCCGGCCCGCTCGTGCTTCGATCCGCCATAGAGCGTGCCGAGTTCTCCCATCGCGTCGACGCCGAGCGCCGCAATCTGGTGCGACAGCTCGCAGCCGGCCAGCTTCGTGACGAGCGCGGCGCTGCCCTCGGAGGACCCCGGGGCGCCCGGCGGTTCGGCGCGGAGGCGGCAGGTCAGCAGGCGCAGCGCGTGGTACTTCATCGCCAGCAGCCGCGCCTGCAGGCGCATCAGCCGGTCGCGCAGGGCCGGATCGTCGATGGCGCGCCGGCCGCCTACCGTCTCGGCCTGCATGAGCTCGACCAGACGGGCCATGGCCGCCTCGAGCTTGCCGGTCGCCGCGAGCGAGCTGCGTTCGTGACCCAACGTGGTGTTGGCGATCTTCCAGCCTTCGCCGCGGCGACCGACGACGTGGGCCTGTGGCACGCGCACGTCGGTGAAGAAGACCTCGTTGAACTCGGCGTGGCCGGTCATCGTCGCGAGAGGACGGACTTCGATTCCGGGCGTGTCCATCGCGATCAACACGTACGAAAGGCCGCCGTGTTTGGAGGCATCCGGCTCGGTGCGGATCAGACCGAACATCATGTCGGCCTGGTGCGCCGTCGTCGTCCAGATCTTCTGGCCGTTGATCACGAAGTCGCTGCCGTCCTCGGTGGCACGGGTCTGGACGTTGGCGAGATCCGAGCCGGCGTTCGGCTCCGAGTACCCCTGGCACCAGACCACTTCCCCGCGGATCGTCGCCGGGATCCAGCGCTGCTTCTGCTCTTCGCTGCCGTGCTCGAGCAGCGTCGGGACCAGCATGTCCGGGCCCTGGCCGCCGAGGCCGGCACTGACGCCCGCCCGCGCGAACTCCTCGTCGAGGATCACGCGGATCAGCGGGTCCGGCGCGGCCCCGTAGCCGCCGTACTCTTTCGGAATCGTGCGGGCCGCGTAGCCGTGCTCGATCAGCGTCGCCTGCCACGCCAGCATCGCAGCATCTCTGCTTCCGCCGGATAGGATCTGGCCGCCGCCCGGCGCGCGCTCCCGATGCCGATCGAGAAACGCGCGCAGTTCATCGCGAAATGCTTCGTACTCGGGGCCAAAGCTCAGATCCATGACGCGGCTCCTCGAAAGTGGGGAGGCCGATCGCCCCCAGCATGGGCGCCGAGGCTAGCAGCGAGTTCTGATACCATGCTTGCCAGCTCGTCTGCCACCGGACGGAGGAATGCCTCGTGACTTCGATTCTCTCTCGTTGTTCCGGCTCCTGCAGGCGGCCCCACTCCGCCGGATGGCTTTGCGCCCCGCTGCTGTTGTTCTCGCTGGCCTGTGGCGGCGAGGAGGCGCAACCCGTGGAGTCGACGGCTGCGGAGGCGCCGCCCGCCGCGACTGCGCCCGCGCCGGACGCTCCGGACGAGCCCCCCCGCGTCGACGTGGAAGAGCGCGTCGATGGCACCGTCGTCGCACGCACGATCACGCCGGACGGCGAGGTGTTCGAGGCGGAATATGGCAAGGAGAACCAGCTCCCGTCGGATTTCCCCGACGACGTGCCGCTCTACGGCAATGCGAAGCCGCTGGCGTCGATGTCGGCCCCCGCGCACGGCACCGTCGTCAATCTGCGGACTGCCGACACCCCCGAGCAGGTCTTCGCTTGGTATCAGGCGCACTACGCGCAGCAGGGTTGGGAGATCGAGCAGCAGCTCGCAGAACGCGGACGCAGCACGATCTCCGCGCGCAAGGGCAACCGCGTGTCGTCCGTCGTCATCATGGGCGTACCCGGTGCGACGCAGGCGCTGCTGACGGTCGCCGAGGACTACTGAGGCGGAAGGCGATCAGCGCACGACTTCGCAGTGCGCGGATCCCTCGAAGTACGGATCCCTCAGGGCACGGATCCCTGGTAGGGCGGCTCGGCGAGCGAGCGCACGAAGGCGACGACGTCCCAGATCTGTTCATCGCTGAGCGTCCCGCCCCACGGCGCCATCAGCGGCGATTTGCCGACGGCAGGCCCGCCCTTCGCGATCACCTTGAACAGATGTTCGTTCGAGAGCGCATTCATGTACTCGCCATTGGTGTGCTTGGCGGGCTTCGGATCCAGCCCGGCGGCGACCGGACCATCACCGGCCCCCCGCGCACCGTGACAACTCGCGCAGTACGTCGCGAAGAGCTGCTCTCCTGCAGCCACGTCGGGTTCGGCGCCGGACTCTGCAGCAGCGGGCGCAGCCGGCTCCGCAGCAGCGGCCGGCTCGGGGTCGGCCGGCGCCGGCGCTTCCGCGGCGGGCGCGACCGGCTCGGCTGGCGCCGTCGGGGCACTCGTCTCTTCGGAGCCTCCGCAGGCGACGGAGACGGCCAGCGCGATGGCCGCGATCGGGATGGTGTGCGCAATGCGGGTCATGACGTCCTCCTTCACGACGAACTCCTGATCGGACTTCGAAAGAGTAGCCCGCGCGCGCCGGCGGGCGGCGCGATCACGAAATGCCTCCCCAGCACAGGTACTTGGTCTCCAAGCCGGAACGAAGCGACCCCCCGGCCTTTCGGGACGGGGGGTCGCGGAGTCGCGAAGTGAGCGGACGCGGGCGGACCTTAGAAGTCCATGTCTCCGCCCATGCCGCCCATGCCACCCATTCCGCCCATGTCGGGCATGCCGCCACCGCCGGCGCCACCGCCGGCCTTCTTCTTCTCCGGCGCCTCGGCGATCATCGCCTCGGTGGTGAGCAGCAGCGACGCCACGCTGGCGGAGTTCTGCAGCGCCGTGCGCACGACCTTCGTCGGGTCGATCACGCCGGCCTTGACGAGGTCCTCGTACTCTTCGGTGGCTGCGTTGAAGCCGAACGATCCCTTGCTGCTCTTCACGCGCTCGATGACGATCGAGCCTTCGACACCGGCGTTCTGGCTGATCATCCGCAGCGGCTCCTCGACCGCGCGACGGACGATGTTCACGCCCGGGCGCTGCTCCTCCGGGAGCTTCTCAGCGAGGCCGTCGAGAGCCGACAGGACCCGCAGCAGCGCCACGCCGCCGCCGGGCACGACGCCCTCTTCCACCGCGGCTCGCGTCGCGTGCAGGGCATCCTCGACGCGCGCCTTCTTCTCCTTCATCTCGCTCTCGGTGGCCGCGCCGACCTTCACGACGGCCACGCCGCCGACCAGCTTGGCGAGTCGCTCCTGGAGCTTCTCCCGGTCGTAGTCCGACGTGGTGTCTTCCGCCTGGTTGCGGATTTCGTTGCAGCGAGCCTCGATGTCCTTCTTCGAGCCGGCACCGTCGATGATCGTCGTGTTGTCCTTGTCGATGACGACCTTCTTGGCGCGCCCGAGGTCCTTCAGCGTCACGTTCTCGAGCTTGAGACCGAGCTCCTCGGCGATGACCTGGCCGCCCGTGAGGACCGCCATGTCCTGCAGCATCGCCTTGCGGCGATCGCCGAAGCCGGGCGCCTTCACGCAGGCCGCCTGCAGCGTGCCGCGGATCTTGTTGACGACGAGCGT
>CAYOHN010000385.1:0-3536 GCA_964403735.1 uncultured Spirochaetales bacterium
CGACTGTGCTACGCGCCGCTCCGCGACTATGCCGAGCGCGTGTCCGGCCAGCGGCTGCGTGAGGACGAGGCGCTCGAATGGGTGACGGCGGAGGCGCTGTCAGCCGTGTCGATCGATGCGTCGCGGATCGGGGAGCCGGAACCGGTGGCTTCTCGATACGCCGAGGCCGCCGCCGACGGCGACGAGCCTCCGCTCGACAAGTGTGTGCGCGCGCCGGTGCCGGACGCGCTGGCGGAGGCATCCGCGTCGATCGATCCGCTCCTCGCCGGCCTCGACGAAGCCGACGCGTTCGAGCTCGACTGCCGACTTCGCGCTGCGATCCGCCGCGAGCAGACGCTCGACGCGGCCATCGCGCCGCTGCTCCGGATCGTCACGTCGCGCCACTCACCACATGGTGTTCCGCTCGCATCACGGCTCGAACGGCATGGAAAACCTGCTCACTTTGATCCGGAACATCGATTGCCGCGCTCTCCTCATGGCTCTCCTCATGGCTCTCCTCATGGTCCAGGGGCAGGAGTCGGGCCGGAAGGGCCATGAGAACGACTCTCACCCGCGGACGGCATCTGCCCGCGAAGCGAGCCGGGGCGCACCATGGCGGCGCGCGCATCGGATCGACGGGCACTCTCGTTGCGTCGACGGGCTGGGCTGTCGCGCCGGCATCGGTGGAGATCGGCGTGCTAGATTCGCCGCCATGACGCGCTGGTTCGTACTCTCCGCGATCGGTCAGGACCGCCCGGGTCTCGTCGCCGAGCTCGCACAGCTCGTCTACGACTGCGACGCCAATCTCGAGGACTCGCGCATGACGATCCTGGGGACGGACTTCGCGGTGATCCTGCTGGCGTCGTCGAGCGATGCGCAGTGCGCGGACCGGCTCGCCCAGGGCGCCAAGCGCCTCGAGCGCGACCACGGATTGACGATCCTGCTCCGCGCCCTCGAGGGCGAGCCGCGCAGCCCCGTCCCGGCGCCCGGGCACGTCGCCGCGCGCGTCACCGCCTCCGGACAGGACCGCGCCGGCATCGTCGCCAGCATCGGCCGCGTGCTCGCCGAACACAGCGTCAACATCGCCGACATGACCACGCGCAGCCGCCCGGGCTGGGGCGGGCAGCCGCACTACGAGATGGTCGCCACCGTGGAGCTGCCGGAGCGGCTCGATCCCGCTGCGCTCCGGGCCGCGCTCGAGCGAGAGGCCGACCGCCTGGTGCTCGACGTCGAGCTGGCGCCGCTTTAGGACCCGCGGGATCCGCAGGACCCGCAGAGTCCGCGTCGATTGGGAAAACTCTTTCCCAGGCGACGGGAAGTTTTCCTCCCAGGTCCGTCGCGCACCTCGGGGGCGAGTTTGGAACCCAAGCGGTTTCAGGCACTTAGAGAGTCAGTCGCGGGGCCCTTGATGGGCATAGCGTTTGCAGCCGATCGGGGTACAACGAAAACCCACGGGAAGGGGTAGGCATGCGCCTCGGTTTTCTTTCACCCTCTGTCACGCTCCGGCTCGCGCTCTTAGGGGCCGCCGCGGCTCTGCTACTTGCCCCGCAGGGCGCCAGCGCAGTCAGCGTCTCGATCGGTTTCGACAACGGAGACGAACCCTCTGTATTCACCCAGGAACAGCTGGGCTGTTCCTCCGCGGGCGAACAGGGCCAAGTTCAATGCAGCGGCGGCGAGCTCGTGGACTTCGTGGGCGACTGGACCGTCAACTCGCTGGACCTGTTTGCCGATCCCGACCCGACCGTGAGCAACATCATTGCCGTCACCAACAACACCGCCGCGACGCAGACTTTCGTCATCACCGTGACGTTGCCGATAGCGCCGGCGTTCGGGCCGCCGAGCTTCATCAAGGGCTCCGTCAGCGGCAGCGTGACGGATACGAGCGGCAACGGAAACGGCGCCACGTTCGCGACGGCTGGCGGGAACCCCATTTACACTGCGCTGATCGATGGGGCCTCCGTAGCGACGCTGCTGGATCCCTCACTCTCGGTCGTCACCGCGGGCTTCGGATCCGCCAACCTTCCAGTCGACGACTTCGGGATCCCGAATGCCGTCAGTATCCCGGTCGGGACGCTGACGGACATCGCGATCACGCTGCGCTTCAGCCTGACCGCGGGCGACTCCGCGTCGCTCACGAGCGTGTTCAACGTGGAGCCGATCCCGGAGCCGGGCACGGCGATCCTGATGGCTGCAGGCCTCATCGGCCTCGCGCGCATGGGCCGGTCCAGAGCCTAGACGCGATCGGGCTTCACGTCCGAAGGCCCGCTCCCCGCGTCACGCGGGGAGCGGGCCTTCTTCGTTTCTAGCGCGACGTCGGCGGCGTCGAGGGCGCGCGCGTGGCGCCCTCGACGCGCTCCATCCACGCCCCCACACGCGGGCGCTTCGCGATCACCGCCGCCCCCTCCTCGCTGCCGCGGATGCAGAAGATCTGCGCGAAGACGGAGATGTCGGCGAGCGAGAGGGCGCGGCCCACCAGCCACTCGCCCTGGCCGAGCAGGCCGTCGATCGCATCGATGTGTCGCTGCACGTCCGCCACCAGCATCGGGACCGGCTTGCGGCCGATGCCCTGGGTGCGGACGATGCGGTGGAACAGGACGTAGCTGAGGGCGGGCGCCAACGCGCGGAACCAGCCGGGATCGTGCCGGGTGAGCTCCGGCAGCCAGCGCCGGCGGTTGTGCGGCAGCGCGAAGCGGAGCGTCATCTCGTAGAAGTAGAGGCTCTCGTCGGCCCAGTCCTCGAGCACGTGACACAGTGCGCGGTCGCGCGGATCGGCGGGAAGCAGCGCCGGCGTCGGGAACTTCCTTTCGAGGTAGTGCGCGATGTCGGTGGAATCGGCGACGATGTGCCCGTCCTCTTCGAGCGCCGGCAGCTTGCCGATCCGGCTCAGCTTGCGGATCGCGAGCGCGCCGCTCACCGGCACCTCCCGCACGCGATACGCGAGCCCCTTCGCGTGCAGCACGCGGCGAATCTTGTCGCAGAACGGCGAGATCGCGAACTGGTGCAAGACGAGCAACGGACCCCCTGACGGCGACTGGCGGCGGCCCGATCGTAGCGGCGTCGGATCCGCATGGAACGGCGGGGACGTTCGTTCCGATGTTTCGCTATTTCCGCTCGGAAGGGGATCGACAGAGGGAAAGCTTCCGGCGGCTGAGCGAAGACGTGAATACGGGAGAGAAGCAGCCGGATTGTGCTGCTTGACTTTCGTTTTTTCTTCGCATACGATGTTCTGCGTGCCTGGGGGGCTTGCGAGAGGGTCGCAGTGGATCGTGATATCTTGGATCGTGACGCTTGGGATCATGATGTCTTGGATCATGATGTCTTGGATCATGATGTCTTGGATCGTGACGCTTCGGATCGTGAAGACCGATCGCCGTTTTCGATCGGTTCGTTTTCGCCTTTCTCTTCCGATGGCGCTTGCGAAGAGCCGCAATCGATGGCGCGGGATCGCAATCGGTTCGCGGCGAGGGTGACCGCGGAGTTCGAGCTTGCGCAGCTGGCGGCAGCGGGCGGTCCGCTGCGCCGGACACTCGCCGCAATTTGTGCGCGGCTGCTCGACA
>CAYOHN010000386.1:0-3536 GCA_964403735.1 uncultured Spirochaetales bacterium
GTCACCGTGTGGGCGTCGGGCGTCGTGATGGGGGTCGCCGGATCGAAGCCACAGGTCGCCGCCGTCGTGGCCGGCGACCAGGCCGCGAGCACGGCGTCTTCGATGGCGGCACCGCCGCTGACACCGGTCTCGAGCAACGTGTAGTCGAGCGGCTGGATGCCGCAGCCGACCTCGAGTTCCCATGTGAAGTCGTTGCCCGCGCGCACTGCGCGCGCGCTCCCGACCAGCGCGACGTTCGGTGTCGCGACGGGGTCGATCACGTCGAACCACGTCGGACCGCCGGCCAGGTCGACTTCGGGCGGAATCCTCGTGGGTGTGACGAGGTTCAACAGCGCGCGCCCATCGGGTCGTCCATAGCCGGTGAACTGATCCCAGCCGGCCTGCGTCGGGAAACGACTGCTCCCGAAGAAGAAGCCGAGGTCCGGCGCCGAGAGCAGACCGGCGACGAGGTTCCCCGCCAGCCCCAGTACGAGCGACGGATTCGCCGAGAAGTCGACGTCGCGCGCGGACTCGCGCAACAGTTGCCGGACCTCCTCCGCGGAGAACGGCGTTCCCAGGTCCGGATACGGTTCGAAGAGACCGCGATCGATCTGGTTCTTCGCGTGGGACACGAGCAACGCCGTCAGGCCGCCGGCGCGCGAGGTGGCCTCTGACGAACATGCGGCTGACGGGATCGCCACCCACGCCTTGCCGCCGAAATTGGTGCAGCCGTTCAGCAGCTCGAAGCCGTTGGCGTTCGCATCGAGGAACGTGCCGTCGCCATTGCGCACCGAGTTCACCCAGATCATGTGCTCGTAGGCCGCGGGGAAGTTGTGATGGCGGCTCTCTTCGTCCGCAGCGCTCGCGATCAGCGGGATCCCGCTCTCGTAGGCATAGTCGACGGCGGCCTGGCCCGACGCGGAGGCGTTGACGGTGCCGAGCGCCGCGGAGATCACGTCGACTCCGCGGTCCACCGCGTAGACGACCGCGCGCGCGAACTCCTGATCGATCCCGATGAAGCTGTCGGCGACCTTCAGCGGCAGGAAGAACGCCGACGGCGCGAAGCCCGGGAAGCCGGAGCCGTTGTTCGCTTCGGACACCTCGTCCTTCGCCTGGCCGTTCCCATGGCCGTTGCGGACGCGATCCTCGGGATCGTTGTCGTCGTCTGCGAAGTCCCAGCCGGCGATGTCGTCGACGAAGCCGTTGCCGTCGTCGTCGACGCCGTTCGAGTAGAAGCGGATCAGGTCCTGCCCGTCACAGTGACCGTTCCCGTTGAGGTCAGCAGCACAGGCTTCCCCAAAGTCATCCACGGAGACGAAGCCGTCGCCGTTGCAATCCGGTGCAGAGCAGCTTGTCGGCACCGGAAGCTCGCCGACATTCAGCGCCACCTTCTGTGCCAGGTCGCGTTCGTCCCAGAAGATCCCGCTGTCGAGCCCGCCGAATCGCTCCGCAATCGCATCCCCGACCTCCGCTCTGCTCGACGACGTCGCGGCCGCCACCGGGCCACGATATCAGAGCCAGCCGTCCGACTGTTCAACGAAATCGAGCGTTTTGGACCCCGGGGGAGACGCGAGCGCCTGCGCGGGGGCTACGTTGCCTCGCCATGGACTGGAGCGACTCGTCCGTTTGGCTCGTCATCGGGCTCGCCGGCAACGCCGCGTTCTTCTCGCGCTTCCTCGTCCAGTGGCTGGCTTCGGAGCGCGCCGGGCGCAGCTACGTGCCGATTGCGTTCTGGTACCTGAGCATCGTCGGTTCGCTGATCCTGCTCGCCTATGCGATCCACCGCCGCGACCCGGTCTTCACGCTGGCGTTCCTGCCCAACTGCGTCGTCTACCTGCGCAACCTGATCCTGATCCGCCGGACCGGCGCCAGCGGCAGCCCGTCTGTCGGCGGCGGGCTGGGATTCGCGCCGGACGTGGGCTCAGAACAGAAACCGGACGGCGTAGAAGCCGGCGATCAGCAGCACGAACAGCCCGATCGTGATCCACTCGAGGTAGCGATCGAGGAAACTGCGAATCGCAGGTCCGAACACGTAGATCGCGGTTCCCACCAGGAAGAACCGACCCGAGCGGCCGATCGCTGACGCGACGACGAGCGTCGCGAGTGGCACCTCGAACACGCCCGACGCGATCGTGAACACCTTGAACGGAATCGGCGTGAATGCGGCGGTGAGGAGCGCCAGGAACGCGTTGTCCAGATAGAGACCCTGGACGTGCGTGAACGCCTCGAGCGTGAACCCCGGGATCGAGAAGACGTAGCCCTCGGCGGCATGCCACAGGAACGCGCCGATCATCCAGCCCAGGATCCCGCCGAGCACCGACGCCGCAGCACTCACCCCAGCGTAGTAGAACGACCGCTTCGGTCTGCTGACCGAGAGCGCGATCTGCAGCACGTCCGGCGGGATCGGGAAGAAGCTCGACTCGGCGAAGCTGATGCCCGCGAGCGCAGGCGTCCCGTACCGGGTGTCGGCCCAGTGCAGCACCCACAGGTACAGCCGCTTGAAGGCGTTCGGACGCGGCGCCGAGACGCCCTCGAGCGGGACGGCGGTGGCCGGGGAGCGAGATTCGAAGTCCGTCATGACGAGGTTCCGTTCTTGGAGAACCCAAGACGTTAGCCCGGGCCGTGGCCGCCGGCCGCAGCCGCGAACGCTTCCGGCGCGTGGAGGGCCCGGGCGGAGTAGACACCCTCCGGCCAAGGTCCTCGCCGGCGGGTGTCGCGACTCCGATCCCGCTCTTCGGACGGCTGCGGAGTTTGGCCTCCGGGTGTCCTCTCCGCCCGGGCACGCAGCTTCTTGCCACCCGTTTCTGCCAACCCTGTCAGGCCGTCAGAACGACGGTGAGGACCGACGCGACGGTGAGCGGCATTCCCAGGCGCCAGTAGTCTCCGAAGCGATAGCCCGCCGGGCCGTAGACCATCGTGTTGGTCTGGTAGCCGATCGGCGTCAGGAACGAGAGCGAGGCGGAGATGGCGATGGCGATGGCGAAGCTCCGCGGATCGGCGCCGACTTCGCCGGCGGTCGCCATCGCGATCGGGAACATCAGCGCGGCAGCCGCGTTGTTGGAGATGAACTCGGTCAGCACCACCGTCGCCAGCACGATGCCGAGCAGCACCCAGCGCCAGCCGAGTCCGCTGAAGGTCTCGACGATCGCGCTGCCCAGAACCGCCGCCAGCCCGGAGCTTTCGATCGCCGCCCCCAGGCCGAACGCCGCTGCGATCACGATCAGCACCTCGATCTCCACCGCGTCGCGAGCGGCCTGGGCACTGATCGTGCGCGTTGCGACCAACAGGACGGCCGCGATCAGCGCCGCATGCAGAATCGGCAGCAGCCCGCTCCCGGCGAAGACGACGACGCCAGCGACCATCAGCCCGACGAATACGGCTTTCGCAGAGAGTTGTACGGCGTCTTCGCGGTCGCCGTCGAGCGCCTGGATGACGATGAAGTCCGGGCGGTCGCGCCAGCGCTCGCGGAAGCTCGCGTCGGCGAGCAGCAGCAACGTGTCGCCGAGACGCAACTTGACCTCGCCGAGCTTCGCGACGACCGGCTGGCCCTCGCGATG
>CAYOHN010000387.1:0-3527 GCA_964403735.1 uncultured Spirochaetales bacterium
GGACGCAACGGCGCCGGCAAGAGCACGCTGCTCGAGGCGCTGGCCGGATTGCTCGCGCCGCGGACCGGGAGCGTCGACGCCAGCGCCCGCGCGCCGGCGCTGGTGTTCCAGCGGCCGCTGCTGCTGCGAGGCACCGCCCGCTGGAACGTCGAGGTGGCGCTGTGGGCGCGCGGGGACGGCCGGGCGGAACGGCGCGCCCGCGCGGAGGCGGCGCTCGCGCGCCTCGGGGTCGCCGCGCTCGCGATGCGCGACGCGTCGACACTTTCCGGTGGCGAAGCGCGCCGCGTCGCGCTGGCGCGCGCGTTCGCGGCCGAGCCGAAGGCGCTGCTGCTCGACGAGCCCTTCGATGACCTCGACACCGCCGCGCGCGAGCACCTGGTCGTGGATCTGCGGGTCGCACTCGGAGACAGCGGCCTCGCCGTCGCGCTGGTGACGCACGAGCTGAGGCACGCGTTGGCGCTGGCCGATCGCATCGCCGTATTGTCCAACGGCGCCCTCATCCAAGAGGGCCTGCGCGATTCCGTGCTGCGACGGCCGGTCGATGCCGAGGCCGCCCAACTCGTCGGGATGACGAATCTGTTGCCGGGCCGCGTAGTCGGGTGCAATGCCACCGGACACGCCGAGGTCGCGATCGACGGCGGTGGCCGGCTGTTCGCCGATGGCCCGGGGCGCTCTCCCGGCGTCCGCGTGCTCGCGGGCGTGCGCCCCGAGCACGTGAAGATCGACGCCGAAGGCGACGACCGCGGGTGGGTCGGGACCGGTCGCGTCGTCGAGCTGCTGTCCGACGGCGCGCTCGTCACCGCGTGGATCGCCTGGGAGCAGACGCGGCTGCGCACGCATCTGCTGGCCGGGCGCGGTCTCGGTCACGAGCTGAAGACGGGGGATCCCGTGCGCGTGGCGATTCGGCCGGAGGATGTCCACTTGATGCCCGCCGCGGACGCCAACGGCGCGCGGTGACCACCGCGCGCGTCGTCGAAGTGCGGATCGACGCGCTTGCCGCGGGCGGCGATGGCGTCGGCCGCGGCCCGGACGGCCGCGTGGTCTTCGTCCCGTTCGCGGCGCCCGGGGATCGGCTGCGCGTCCGGCTCGTCGAAGAGCGTGCGCGCTTTGCGCGCGGCGAGATCGACACAGTGCTCGACGCGAGCCCTGCCCGCGTGACGCCGCGGTGTCCCGTGTTCGGCACCTGCGGCGGCTGCGCGTGGCAGCACATCGCCTACGAAGCGCAGGTGGAGGCGAAGCGCGCGATCGTCCGCGATGCGCTCGTGCGCATCGGCAGGCTCGGATCGCTCCCGCCGCTTCCCTTCACGGCGTCGCCGGCTCCGTATGGCTACCGCGGGCGCGCCCGCGTGCTGCTCGAACACGGCCAGGTGGGGCTCCGAGAGCGGCGCTCGCATGCGCTCTGCTCGGTGACGGCCTGTCCGCTGCTGACGCCCGCACTCGACGAGTCGCTCGGCGCGATGGCCGCATCGCCGCCGTCACCCGACGGCGAGTGGGAGCTGGCGGCCGGTGACGACGACCGCGTGCGGATCGCCGCACTCGGCCCGGGCGCACCGACGCGCGATCACGGGACGACACGCATCGCGATCGGCGCGGTCGGCGAACGGATCCACGTCTCTCCGGGCGTCTTTACGCAGGCCAACGCGCTGCTCCGCGAGACGCTCGCGACGGCCGTGCTGGACGCCGCCGGCTCGGGCCAGAACGTGCTCGAACTCTTTGCCGGCGCGGGGTTCTTCACGGTCGCGCTCGCCCGGCGCTTCGCGCGCGTCATCGCCGTCGAGTCTAACCTGGACGCCACGCGCGATCTGGTGCGCAATCTCGCCGATGCGCAACTGCGACACGTGCGCGTCATCGAGGCGCGCGTCGAGTCGTGGCTGGCCGCCGCGGATGCAGCGGCACTGCGCGCCGAGGTGGTCGTGCTCGATCCGCCGCGCGGCGGTGTCGGGGCCGCCACGGCGCAAGGGCTGGCGCGACTGCCGGCGCGCCGAATCGTGTACCTCTCCTGTGATCCCGCCACCTGGGCGCGCGACCTCGCGGTGCTGATGTCACACGACTGGCACCTGACGCGCGCCCAGGGGTTCGATCTGTTCCCGCAGACGCCACACGTCGAGGCCCTGGCGGTGCTCGAGCGAGCCGCGCCGGGCGCGTGACAGCGGCGGCCGATCGGAGCTATCTTGATGCCGTCCCGATTCTCCGCCCCCTCGATGTCGTCGAGCCGCGATCGTCAGCGGCAGGGATGCGAACGGTGGCTGCGTCGTCGCCTGCGGAAATGCCTTTCGTGCTGTACGTCGAGGGCCCTCGTGATCGAAGCCTGCTCGAGGCCTGGGCATGGCGCGTCGCGCCTTCCGTGGGCCGCGCGCTGCCCGCCATCACCGTCATCCTGGGCGGCTGCCAGCCACTGCGGGCCGCCGAGCACTTCCGCGGTGTGCGCGCGCGACTCGCGACGGCGCGCGGGCTCTGCGTGCTCGACCGCGACGTCGACCCGAAGCCGATGCCCGCGCGCGCGCACGAGCCGGGCCTCGAATTCTTCCGCTGGGGCCGACGCCACATCGAGAGCTATCTGCTGGTGCCGGAGGCGATCTGCCGCGCCGCGCGCGTGCCGGCCGGGGATCGGCGACGCGCGCGTTGGTTCGAGCGCGCGCTGCCCGCCGCCAGCGACGAGCCGGCCTTCGGCGCGCTCGACGCGAAGCCGCTGTTCGCGCATCACGGCGCGCTCCAGCAACTGCTCGGCCGCCCGCTGCGCCCCGTGCAGGTGGCGCGCGCGATGCGCCACGACGAGCTGCACGCAGACGTCCACGGACTGCTTGCGCGACTGCGCGCAGCGCTCGCGCTCGATGGCGAGGCGGCCGAGAGCGACGACGGCGCCGGTCGAACCGCTGCACGGATTCTCCGATCGGTGTAGCGGCGGCCATGCGCGCGATGCGTCTCACGCCTCCGGCGCCGCTGCTGTGCGCCGGTATCATCGGCTATCGTATCGCCCCGTGAGTGATCCCGTCGGAGAGAACCCGCCCCGCGACGCGTCGACCGACGGCGAGTGGCTCGTCAGCGATGGCCCCGAGGCGCGCTGCTTCGGCTGCGGCCAGCGCAACGAGCACGGACTCCGGCTGCGCTTCCGCCGCACCGGTCCGGGAGCGGTCGAAGCCACGTACCAGGCGCCCGAGCACTTCGCCGGCGCGCCCGGCGTCGTGCATGGCGGCATCCAGGCGGCGCTGCTCGACGAGGCGCTCGGCTTCGCGGCGAACGCCGCGGACGACCGGCGCGACTTCGACATCGTCACGGTCGAGTTCTCGCTGCGCTACCGGCGCCCGGCGCAGATTGGCCAGCCGCTGCGCATCCGCGGCCGGCTGCTGCGCAGCGAAGGGCGCGACTCCTGGATGGCCGGCGAGATCGTCGACGCGGACGACGTCGTGCTGACCGTGGCCGACGCACGCTGGCGCCGCATCAGTCGCTGATCCGTCAACCAAGGGGCCGGGTTGGATTCGTCAACTTTTCCCGTTCGGGAAAAGTTGACGAATCCAACCCGGCCCCTT
>CAYOHN010000388.1:0-3517 GCA_964403735.1 uncultured Spirochaetales bacterium
GTTGCCGGCGGCGAGCGTCTCCGGGATGTACTTCGCCCACCCGGCGGCGCGATACTTCACGGTCGGCCGGCTCGGTCGCGATCAGGTCGAGGACTACGCCGCGCGCAAGGGCATGTCGATCGAGGAGGCCGAGCGCTGGCTGGCGCCGAACCTCGGCTACGAGCCGGCGGCTCCGGTGGAGACGGCGAAATGACGCCGCCGCTCGTCTTCTTGAGCGGCGGCTCGAGCGGCATCGGACGGGCCATGATCGAAGCCCTGCCGTGGCCGGACGCGCGCGTGCTGAACCTCAGCCGGCGCCCGGCGCCCCGATCGGAGCACGTCGCCGTCGATCTCGCGACCCCATCTGGCTGGGAGCAGGCCGCAGCCTGTTTCGAGCGAGAGCTCTCCGCGTTCTCCGGAGAGCTCGCCGTCTTCGTCCACGCCGCCGGCACGCTGACGCCGATTCGTTTCGCCGGGGAAGGCGACCCCGATGCCTATCGCCAGAACGTCCTGCTGAACTCGGCGGCACCGCAGTTGCTCGGCGATGCCTTCCTGCGCGCGCTCGAACGGAGCTCCGCCCGGGGCTGGCTCCTGTTCATCGGGTCGGGCGCATCGACGGGCGTGTACGAAGGCTGGTCCGGCTACTGTGCCGGCAAGGCTGCGACCGATCATTGGGCCCGCACGGTGGGCGCGGAACAGGCGAGGCGAGGCGATCGCTGTCGCATCGTGTGTGTTGCGCCGGGTGTGGTCGCGACTCCGATGCAGGAGGAAATCCGGGCGACGCCGGCCGACGACTTTCCGCAGGTCGAGCGCTTCGAGGCGCTGTACCGGGAGGGAGAGCTGCGCGCTCCCGACGACGTGGCGCGCGAGCTCTGGGCGCTGCGCGAGCGAGACCTCGCGAATGGCGCGGTCATCGATCTGCGGGACGCGTGAGACAGGGAACGAGGGCGCCCGCATGACTTCGTGGCGAGCGGTCATCTTCGATCTCGGCGGTGTCGTCGTGGGCTCGCCGCTGCACGCGATTGCCGACTACGAGCGGGAGCTCGGCATCCCGGCCGGCGCGGTGAACCGGTTGGTCGTGGCGAACGGTCCCGACGGCGCCTGGTCCCGGCTCGAACGCGGGGAACTCGAGCTCGCGGCGTTCTTCTCGCGTTTCGATGCCGAGTGTCGGGAGGCCGGCCATCCGCTGTCTGCCCGCGCGATGATGGAGCGGATCGCGAACGCCACCCAGCCGCGAGCGCAGATGCTGGCGGCCATTCGCGAGCTCCGCGATCGCGGTCTGCGCACGTCGGCGCTCACGAACAACTGGCGGGGTGACGGCGGCGGCGAGCGCGAGCGCGACTGGCTCGGCCCGCTTTTCGACGTCGTCATCGAATCCGCGGTCGAGGGAGTGCGCAAGCCGGATCCGCGGATCTACGCTCTGGCGCTCGAGCGACTCGAGGTCGAAGCACACGAGACGGTGTTCCTCGACGACATCGGACGCAATCTGAAGCCCGCACGAGCCCTCGGCATGCACACGATCAAGGTGGACGATCCGGACGCGGCGCTCCGCGAACTCGGCGACGTGCTCGGCTTCCCGCTCGGGGCGCCGTGAGCGGCGCACCGGATCCGCCGCGCTTGCTCGGCGTGATCGAGTGCTTCACCGCGGTCGTCCGGCAATGTCCGAAGGCCGCTGCGCGCGCGATGGCCGAGAGCGCGCTCGCGACCGTCGAGCGCGACGGCAGCCGCGTGCTCGCCGAGCAGGCCTACCTGGTGCTCGGCGCGCTCCACGGCTGGCACGGCGAGCGGGCGGCGCAGGTGAAGCGGTCGCTTCAGGTGTTCCTCGAGAATGTGGGGAGCTGACGCAACGAACGCAGTCCGCTCGGTTCGCGATCGCGGGGCGTGTTCTCTATCTTGGCCTCTTGCGAACCCGGAGAGGATCGATGGCTCAATCCCAGCTCCAATCTCAGCTCCATGTTGCGATTGCCGGTGCCACCGGAGCGGTGGGCGCCGAGTTCCTGCGCCTGTTCGAGAAGCGGAAGTACCCGATCGGCCGCCTCACGTTGCTGGCCAGCAAGCGCAGCGCCGGACGAATGCTCCACTTTCGCGGCGAGGAGCTGCCCGTGACCGAGCTGACGCCGGATTCGTTCCGCGGCGTCGATCACGCCTTCTTCAGCGCCGGCGGCAGCCAGAGCCAGGCGTTCGCGCCGGCGGCGGCGGCGGCCGGCGCCGTGGTGATCGACAACTCGAGCGCCTTCCGGTACGACGACGAGGTCCCGCTGGTGATTCCGGAGATCAATCCGGACGACGCCTTCCAGCATCGCGGCATCATCGCCAATCCGAACTGCACGACCATCGTCACGCTGATGCCGGTGGCCCCGCTGCATCGCGCCTTCGGTCTTCGCCGCGCCGTCTCTTCGAGCTATCAGGCGATCAGCGGCGCTGGCGCGCAGGCGATGGCGGAGCTCGAGCAGCAGGTCCACGACTGGGTCGCCGGTCGATCCCTCGAGGTGAAGCACCAACCGAAACAGATCGCGTTCAACGTGATTCCGCGCATCGACGCGGTGCAGGACAACTTCTACACGAAGGAAGAGATGAAGTTGGTGTGGGAGGGTCGCAAGATCCTGCATCATGCCGACCTGCTGGCGACCGCGACGTGCGTGCGCGTGCCCGTGTTCCGATCCCATGCGGTGTCGCTGAATCTCGAGTTCGAGAAACCCGTCACGCGGGGCGAGGCGCTCGAGGTCTTGCGCAGCGCGCCGGGTGTCCGGGTCCACGACGATCCCGAGGCGGAGATCTATCCGACACCGCTCGAGGTCAGCGAAATCGACGACGTCTTCGTCGGTCGCGTACGCGAAGACATCTCGGTGCCGGGCGGACGTGGACTCGCCCTGTGGGCCGTGGGCGATCAGCTCGCGAAGGGGGCCGCGTTGAACGCGGTGCAAATCGGCGAGCTGCTGCTGCGGGGTCGCTAGCGTCTGCCGCTGCGTGACGCAGAAGATGCGGTCACACCCCCAACTGAGCCGGCGGGAGGGGACCGAGGCGACGCCCGAAGCAGGCGCCGCCCCGGTCCGACGGGACTAGTTCCGGCGGCGCCTCATGGCCGCGAGACCGGCGAGGCCGGTTCCGACCAGCAGCGTGGTTCCGGGCTCCGGCACCGCGGTGATCGTCACCTGGTCGATGCCGAGCAGGAACGCCTGATCCAGCCCGGTCAGCGCGTCCGGCGCACTGGTGCCGAACTGCAGGTTCCCGACGTTCGCGAGCGCATCCGCGCAGCTCGATCCCGGTCCCTCGCCGGTGCACAGGGGGCTGTTGGGATCGATGTCGAAGGTGAGCTCGGTCCAGACTCCGGACTCGACCGTCGTCGGGTTGCCGAACACCGCCCCCGGGAAGTTGAACGCCGAGGCGATGCGCAGGAAGAACTCGAGGTCCACCCCGGTCTCCTGCAGGACGAACACCGAGACCTGCTGGACGCCTTCCGCCAGCCAGTCGCCGACGAAGGCATCGCCGCTGGCGTTGTCCGAGTCGTTGGCCCGGAAGGTCACCGGGCCGCCGCCGA
>CAYOHN010000389.1:0-3514 GCA_964403735.1 uncultured Spirochaetales bacterium
GAGCTTGCCGGTGAAGTACGAGAGCTTCAGCCCGTGGAGCACGAGCGCGCCCGTCACGCCGGCACCCGTCGCGGCCGGGTTCGCGCGCGCCGCCGCCGCCAGAGCCAGCCGATGGCGACGAGTGGAACCAGGGCGGCGATCGCGAGCTGCCATCCGTAGTACTCGAGCTGCTTGCGGATCGTGTTGATGACGATCTGGCGGTGGACGTCGTAGCCAGCCGGAAGCTCCAGCACGCCCACGTCGGCTGCATAGGTGGCGTAGTCGGCGAGCATCCGGGCCTTCAGCGCCGCGTGCGACGCCGACAGGTCCGTCGTCTCGCCCGGATCGCGCGCGAGGTCGTAGAGCCGCCACTTGCCGTCGCCCCACGGCGGTTGGTTGAGCACGAGCTTGTGATCGCCGCGGAACAGCGCGGCGTTTCCGGACATCTCCATGCCGATCGGGCGATCCGGGGCGTGTACGCGATCGCTGTCGCCGGCGAGGACCGGCCGCAACGTGGCGCCGTCGATCGGCACCGCAGCGTCGGCGGGAGCCGGGTCGAGGCCGGCGAAGTCCAGCAGCGTCGGCGTGACGTCGGTGACGAACGCGAGTGCGCCCACCCGGCGCGCGGCGACGCCGGGGCCCGACACGATGAACGGAACGCGCAGTCCGCCCTCGGATGCGTAGAACTTGAACAGCGATCCGGGGGACGCCGCGGCGGTTGCCCACTCGGGGCCGATGAACGCGTAGCTGCCCTTCTCGCCGAGCGACTCGAGAGTTCGGGAGTAGCCATGGAGCCGCATCCACGGACGGAAGCCCGGCTCGCCGACCGGATGGCTCGGCTCGGGGCCGTTGTCCGACGTGACGATGAAGATCGTGTTCTCGAGCTCGCCCTGCGCTGCCACGTGCGCGACCAGACGGCCGATGTGGTGATCCATGGCTTCGATCATGCCGGCGTAGACCGCCATGCTCTTCGCGTAGAGCGCGCGGTCGTCCGCGGATAGCGTCTCCCAGTTCCGCAGTCGCTCGGGGAGCGGCGTGATGCCTGCTTCCTTCGGGATCAGGCCCAGCGCCTGGGCCCGGCGCCAGCGCGCTTCCCGCAGCACGTTCCAGCCTTCGTCGAAGACGCCTTCGTAGCGGGCGGTGAACTCGCGCGGAGCCTGCACGGGGATGTGTACCGCCTGGAACGCGAGGTAGGCGAAGAAGGGCTGCTGCCTCTCGGTGTCGGTGTCGGTGTCGCCGAGATAGTCGATCATCCGGTCGACGAGGAACTCCGAGGAGTAGAAGTCCTCCGGCAGCTGGGCTCGCTCGCGGTCCTCGAACCAGTCGGCCGTTCGGTAGTACGGCATGTACGACTTCTGCTCCCAGTTGTCGGCGCCCGATGCGTCGAGGACGAAGGAGCGGTCGAAGCCGTGATCGGCGGGCAGGTCGCCCTCGCCGTGGCCGAGGTGCCACTTGCCGGTCATGTAGGTCCGGTAGCCGGCGGCCTGGAGGCGTGTCGCCACGGTCGTCACGCCGGGTTCGAGCCGCATCGAGTAGCCCGGCTGGCCGCGGCGCTCGCGCGGCAGTACCTCCGGAATCGTCGCGATGCCGGTGCGGTGGTTGTCGGCGCCGGTCAGCAGCATGGCGCGCGACGGCGCGCACAGCGGCGAGGTGTGGTAGCTGGTGAAGAGGGCGCCGTCGGCGGCGAGGCGATCGATGTTGGGCGTGCGCGCCTCTCCGCCGTAGGCGCCGAGATCCATGAAGGCGGCGTCGTCGACGAGGATCAGGATCAGGTTGGGACGCCGCGCCGGGGGCGGCGGGGACGCGGGCGCCGGGAGCGCGATCGACGTCGCCGCGAGGAGTCCGAGCGCGAGGGGGGCCGCCGACGCGATCGGCTTCGGTTTCGTCGCCATCTGGAATCCCCCGTTCGTCCGCCCGGGTCATGTTATGGCATGTTGAGTGCCAATACTAGAAGACTCGACGGAGCGGCCGCCGTCAGCGCGCGGCCAGCACCTCGGCGAGATGCAGCATCCGGGGGATGGCGGTCGGCCCGGGCGAAGCCTCTCGCGCGGCGCGCCGGCGGATGCCATCGAGATGGAGCAGACAGCTCACGTCGGTGCCGACGATCCACTCGGCGCCGGTGGCGGCAAGGTCGGCGAGGCGCGCGCGGCCCATCCGGCCGGAGACCTCCGGAAGCTCCACCGAGAACGCGCCGCCGAAGCCGCAGCACTCGTCGCGCTCCGGCGTCACCAGCTCGAGGCCGGCGACGGCGCGTAGCAGGCGCTCGGTCGGGCCGGGCTCGCCGGGGTCCGGGATGCCGCGCACGGCGCCCACCGCCTCGCTCGGGCGGCCGAGGCCGAGTTCGCGCAGCCCGTGGCAGCTAGCGAAGAGCGCGACGCGGTGGGGGAAGCGCGCGCCGACATCGACGACGCCGAGCTCGCGCACGAGGAACTCGCCGAGTTCGAAGGTCCGCGCGCGCACGCGGCGGCCCGCTTCGTCCGCGCCGACGCGGATCCCCGCGTAGTGTTTGCGCACCGTCGCGACGCAGCTCGCCGACGGACACACGACGGCGTCGTGACGCGCGAATCGCGCGAGATGCGCGCGCGCGAGCCGCGCGGCCTCGTCCGCGAGGCCGAGGTTCAGGAACGGCTGCCCGCAGCAGGTCTGGTCCGGGTCGTAGTCGACCCGGCAGCCGGCGCGCTCGAGTACGTCGACGGTGGCCTCGGCCACGTGCGGCGTCAGTTGATCGACGTAGCACGGCACGAAGAGACCGACTCTCATCCGCGCGCGTCCGGCAGAAGTTGACGTTTCAACCCGGCCCGTTGGTTGACATCCGTCGGTTCCGGAAAAGTTGACGTTTTCAACCCGACCCCTTTCTTGACGGGCCCTTGGTTGACGGGCGGGGGCGGCGGAGGAGGCCTTCTTGGGTGGTGGTGGCGATGCGGGTGTGGGTGCGGGTGAGGAGGCGGCCGTGGACGAGAGCGCGGCCGCCGTGGGCGATGGGGGCTTCGCTGGCGTAGAGGAGCCAGTCGTCCCAGCGCGGCGGACGGTGCAGCCAGACGGCGTGGTCGAGGCTGGCGGGCAGGCGGTCGCGGAGGTCGCCGTGCAGGCGCGCGGCCGTGCGCAGCAGGGTGCGATCGCTCGCGTAGATCAGCGCCGCGGCGTGCAGCGCGGGATCGTCGGGCAGCGGGCGGCGCGGGCGCATCCACACCATCCGGTGTGGCGACGCAGCGGCGCCGGGACGATCGTCCCGCGGTCGACACACGCGCACTTCGATCGCGTCGGGCGCGCGCGGCGGCTCGCCGGTCTCGTCCGCACGCACGCTCTCCCAGTCCGGCAGCGATTCGGGCGGCTGCGGCTCGTCGAGCGGCGGCTCGTGCGCGTGTTCGACGCCGTGCTCGTCCGCCGTGAAACCGGCCGCGAGCTCGAAGATCGGCTCTTCGAGCTGAAGCACGCGCACACGGCGATTCGCGAAGCGCCGTCCGTCGCGGACGCGTGTCACTTCGAAGCGAAGCGCCGCGCCCGGTCGTCCGGGACGCAAGAAGTAGCCGTGCAG
>CAYOHN010000390.1:0-3508 GCA_964403735.1 uncultured Spirochaetales bacterium
GCGACGATCATGCCCGCCATCCCGAGCATGTATCAGCATCTTTTGACCCTGCCTCCGTGCTCTCCGCAGATGCCGACCTGCAGATCCTCTCGCGTGCTCCGCCCCCGTTCGACGCCCATGCGAACCAGTTGGCCGATGCCCTCTTCATCGATCGAAACGAAGGGATCGTCCGTCAGGATGCCGGACTCGAGATAATCGGGCAGGAACTTGCCGGCGTCGTCCCGCGACAGCGCGTAGGCCATCTGCGTGAGGTCGTTGGTCCCGAACGAGAAGAAGTCCGCGAAGCGCGCGATCTCGCCGGCCACCAGCGCCGCACGCGGCACCTCGATCATGGTCCCGATGGCGATCTTCACCTTGACGCCCTTGTTCTCGGCGCGAACGCGGGCGATTTCGTGCTCGACCAGCGCCCGCAGCTTCGCCAGCTCCTTCACGTGCGAGACGAGCGGGATCATGATCTCCGGCCGGACCCGAACCCCGGATTCCGCCACCTGGCACGCGGCCTCGGCGATCGCGCGGACCTGCATCTGGTAGATCTCGGGGAACGTGATGCCGAGGCGGCAGCCGCGGTGGCCGAGCATCGGATTGAACTCACTGCGCGCCTCGATGCGCGCGCGCACGGCGGCCAGGTCGTCGCCGAGTAGCTCGGCGAGCTCGCGGATGCCGTCCTCGTCGTGCGGCAGGAACTCGTGCAGCGGCGGGTCGAGCAGCCGGATCGTCACCGGCAGGCCCTCCATCGCCCGGAAGATCCCGACGAAGTCACCGCGCTGCATCGGCAGCAGCTTCTCGAGCGCGCGCGCGCGATGTCCGCGATCCTGGGCAAGGATCATCTCGCGCACGGCCAGGATGCGCTCCTCCTCGAAGAACATGTGCTCGGTGCGGCACAGCCCGATGCCCTCGGCGCCGAAGTCTCGGGCGACCTTCGCGTCGTGGGGCGTGTCGGCGTTGGTGCGCACCTCGAGCCGGCGCGCGGCGTCCGCCCAGCGCATCAGCTCGGCGTATTCCGCGCCGAGCTGCGGCGTAACGGTCGGCACCGAGCCGAGGATCACCTCGCCGGTCGAACCGTCGATGGTGATCTCGTCGCCGGCCCGGACGACGGTGTCTTCGACGCGGAACTCACCGCGCTCGTACGAGATCTGGAGCGCGCCGCAACCCGCGACACAGCACTTGCCCATGCCGCGCGCCACCACGGCCGCGTGCGACGTCATGCCGCCGCGCGCCGTCAGGATGCCTTCGGCCGCATGCATGCCGTGGATGTCCTCGGGCGACGTCTCGATGCGCACCAGCACCACCCGCTCGCCGGCCTTCGCCTTGGCCTCGGCGTCGTCGGCCGAGAACACCACCTTCCCGCACGCGGCGCCGGGCGACGCCGGCAGCCCCTTCGCGATCACGGGCTTCTCGGCCCCGGGATCGAGCGTCGGGTGCAGCAGTTGCTCGAGCAAACCCGGATCCACGCGCAGCAACGCCTCTTCGCGCGTGATCAGCCGCGAGCGCGCCATCTCGACGGCGATGGTCGTCGCGGCGTTGACGGTGCGCTTGCCGGTGCGCGTCTGCAGCATCCAGAGCTTGCCGTTCTGGATCGTGAACTCGATGTCCTGCATGTCGCGATAGTGCGACTCGAGCGTCTTGCGGATCTTCGCCAGTTCCTTGTACGCGCGCGGCATCTCCTCTTCGAGCGTCGGCAGCGGCGCCTGGTCTGGACTGCGGCTCTCGCGATTGATCGGCTGCGGCGTGCGCGTGCCCGCCACCACGTCCTCGCCCTGCGCGTTCTTCAGGTACTCGCCGTAGAAGATGTTCGCGCCGGTCGACGGATCGCGGGTGAACGCGACGCCGGTGGCGCAGTCGTCCCCCATGTTGCCGAACACCATGGCCTGGACGTTGACGGCGGTGCCCCAATCGTCGGGGATGCCGTTCAGCTTGCGATACGTGATCGCGCGCGGCGTCTCCCAGGAATGGAAGACGGCGGCGATGGCGCCCCAGAGTTGCTGGTGCGGATCCTGCGGGAACGGCCGGCCGGTGTGCTCTTCGATGATCCCGAGGTATTCGCGCGCGAGCGACTCCCAGTCGTCGGCGTCGAGCTGGATGTCGAGGTCCACCCCGCGGCGCGTCTTCAGCGACTCGAGCCGATGCTCGAAGCGCTCGTGCGGAACCTCGAGCACGACGTCCCCGTACATGTGGACGAAGCGCCGAAAGCTGTCCCACGCGAAGCGGGCATCCGCTTGCTTCGCGAGACCCTGCACGGTGTCGAGGTTCAGCCCCAGATTGAGGACGGTGTCCATCATCCCGGGCATCGAGGCCCGCGCGCCCGAGCGCACCGAGAGCAGCAGCGGCCGCGCGACGTCTCCGAAGCGCCGGCCCATCACGCGCTCGACGCGCGCCAGCGCCTTCGCCACCTCCGGCTCGATCGCCTTCGGAACGCGGCCGCCGGCGGCCTGGAACTCCGTGCACACCTCCGTCGAAATCGTGAAGCCGGGAGGGACCGGCAGACCGATCCGCGTCATCTCGGCGAGGTTGGCGCCCTTGCCGCCGAGGAGATCCTTCATGTCCGCGCGACCGTCCGCCTTGCCGTCGCCGAAGAAGTAGACGCGGCGCCGGGTCTTCGTGGTCTTGCGTGCGCTCACTGCGATCCCTCCAGGCGGTCTCGAAGGTAGGAGAGAGCCCCGTCGAGCGGAACCCGCTCCTGCGCCATCGAGTCCCGCTCGCGAACGGTGACGCGGCCGTCGGTCTCGGTGTCGAAGTCGAGGGTCACACAGTACGGCGTCCCCACCTCGTCCTGCCGGCGATAGCGCCGGCCGATGTTGCCGGACTCGTCGTAGAACACGGCGAGCTGACGCCGGAGCGTGGCGGCCAGCTTCTCGGCCGGCTCGGCGAGCTTCTTCGACAGCGGCAGCACGGCGACGTCGATCGGCGCCACCGCTGCCGGGAGCCGCAGCACGGTGCGCGTCTCGCCGTCCCTATGACTCGGAGGGCCAGCGGCTGCGCCGCTGTCCTTCTGACTCAGAGGGCCAGCGGCTGCGCCGCCTGCGTCGATCGCCTCCTCGCGGTAGGCATGGCACAGCAGCGCGAGGCAGGTGCGGTCGATGCCGACCGAGGTCTCGATCACGCCGGGGCGGTAGCGCTCCTTGGTCTCCTCGTCGGTCACCGACAGATCCTTGCCGGAGAACTCGCTGTGCCGCGTGAGGTCCCAGTCACCGCGATCGTGGACGCCCTCGATCTCCTGCCAGCCGAACGGGAACAGGAACTCGAGATCGGCGGCGGCGTTGGCGTAGTGGGCCAGTTCATCCGGACGGTGCGGGCGCACGCGCAGCCGGTCCTCGCCGAAGCCGAGCTCGCGATGAAACGCCACGCGCTGCTCGAGCCAGTGCTCGAACCAGCGTTCGCGCTCGCTCGGGTGGATGAAGAACTCCAGCTCCGCCTGCTCGAACTCGCGCGAGCGGAACGTGAAGTTGCGCGGATTGATCTCGTTGCGGAACGCCTTGCCGATCTGCGCGATGCCGAACGGGATCTTCTG
>CAYOHN010000391.1:0-2455 GCA_964403735.1 uncultured Spirochaetales bacterium
GGCTGGCTGCGAGACGGGCAACCGGTCCACGTCCGCGACGTCACGGCCGCGGCGCGGCTCGCCTCGGGTCGTCCCGAGGTGGATCTCGCCGACGTCTACGAGGACGTCCTGTCCTCGGTCGGCTCGCGGCGCCGCGTGATCGCGAAGAACCTCTCGCAGCGGCAGTACATCGAGGCGATCCGCGGGCACGACCTGGTGTTCGCGCTGGGTCCGGCCGGGACGGGCAAGACCTACCTGGCGATGGCGTGCGCGGTGGCGGCGCTGAACCGCCGCGAGGTGTCGCGCGTGATCCTGACCCGGCCCGCTGTCGAAGCCGGCGAGAAGCTGGGCTTCCTACCCGGCACGATGGCGGAAAAAGTGAACCCGTACCTGCGACCGCTCTACGATGCGCTCCACGACATGGTGCCGTACGAGAAAGCGGAGCGGCTGGTCGAGCGCGGCGCGATCGAAGTGGCGCCGCTGGCGTTCATGCGCGGCCGCACGCTCAACGACTCGTTCGTCATCCTCGACGAAGCGCAGAACACGACCAGCGAACAGATGAAGATGCTGCTGACGCGGCTCGGCTTCGACTCGAAGGCCGTGGTCACCGGCGACACCACGCAGATCGATCTGCCGCCCGACAAGACCAGCGGCCTGATCGAGGCGACGCGCGTGCTCGAGGGTGTCGAGGGGATCGGGTTCATGCGTTTCACCGAAGCCGATGTGGTCCGCCACCCGCTCGTGCAGCAGATCATCCGCGCCTACGACCGCGCGTTCCCGATTCCGTCCGCGACGCGCGAAGCGCTGGACAGCCTGGCCGCGCCGGCAGTGGACCGCGCGGTCCCGACCGAGGAATGACGGTCCGTCTGAGTGGCCCCCCGCGCCGGGCCGGAGGCCCGCGTCCAGACCGGCAGCAGCTCGCACGGCGCGCGCGGGCCGTGCTGCGCGCGCTCGGACACACGTCGTCCGAGCTCTCGGTCGCACTCGTCGACGACGATGCGATCGCCGCTCTCAACGAGCGCGACCGCGGCAAACCGGGCCCCACCGACGTACTCTCCTACTCGCTACTCGAAGGCCCGCACGCGGAGTGCCGGGGCGCTCTGCTCGGGGACGTCGTGATCTCGGTCGACACGGCGGCGCGGCAGGCGCGGCGCGGGCGACGCAGCCTCGACGACGAATGCCTGCGGCTGTTCATCCACGGGATCCTGCACGTGCTCGGCCACGACCACGAAGACGACGACGACGCGCGCCGGATGCAGGCCGAAGAGCGCCGGCTGTGGCGCGCGGTGCGCACGTGAGCGCTCGCGCGCCCGTCGGCGCGCACGCACGCGGTCTCTGGAGCGCGCAGGCGCGCGGTTTCTGGCTCGCCGGTTACGTCGTCACGACGTTTCTCGCCTTCCCGCACCCGGTCGGCGAGCGCGTCGTGGATCTCGGTCTCGGCGTCGCCTGGCTGGCACCAGCGTCTCTGCTGCTGGGGCTGCGCGGGCTCGCACCCGGCGCGGCGGCGCGCGCGGCGTTCCTGGCGGGCTGGATCGCACACATCGGAGTGTATCACTGGATCTACGTCGTGACCGTCGAGTACGGCCACGCGCCGGCGGCGATGGGGCCGCTCGCGGTGGCTTTGCTCGCGCTCTATCCAGCCGCCTTCACCGCGTCGTTCGGCGCGGCCGCCGCGGCTCTGTCGTCGCCGGGACGCGCGGAAGCGACCACGTCCGGAGATGGCTTGCCCTCGCCGTGGGCCGCGGCGGCGCTGTGGGCGGCGCTCGATCACGGGAAGACGTTCGTGTTGACGGGCTTCCCGTGGGCGCTGCTCGGCTACGCGCAGCACGAGAACCTGCCGCTGCTGGCGCTCGCGCCGTTCACCGGCGTCTTCGGGCTGAGCTTCGTGGTCGCCCTCGGCGGCGCCGCGTTGGCGGCGGCCGTCTCGGCGATCGGACGCGGCGCGCGACCGCCGCGCGGCGCGCTCGTCGCCGTCGGGATCGTGGGCCTCGTTCACGTCGTCGGCGGACTGGATCTCGCGCGCGAGCAGCCGCCGGACGGGCCGCGTCTGCGGGTCGCGGTCGCCCAGGGCAACATCGACCAGGGCGTGAAGTGGAGCCCGGAATGGGCGGATCGCACGCTCGCGATCTACGAGGAACTCACGCGCCGTGCGGCCGCCGATGGCGCGCAGGTCGTGCTGTGGCCGGAGACGGCGGTCCCGGGCCTCCCCGAAACGGCGCCGGAACTCGCGGACTTCCTCGCGTGGCTGGCGCGCGACACCGGTGTGGCGCTGGTCGTGGGCGCCGTCGGCTTCGAGCAGATCGGCGACCGCCGCTTCTTCTACGACAGCGGCTTCGTGTGGGAGGCCGAAGGCCGCTTCGTCGATCGCTACGACAAGACCCACCTGGTGCCGTTCGGCGAGTACGTGCCGATGCGCGCGTTCCTCGGCCGCTTCGTCGATGCGATCGCGCGTGGTGCCGCCGACACCGACGTCACG
>CAYOHN010000391.1:2465-3503 GCA_964403735.1 uncultured Spirochaetales bacterium
GTCACGCCGGGAACCGCGCCGCGCGTCGTGCCGGTCCCCGTCCGCGGCCGGTCGGAGTTCGTGAGCACAGGCGTGCCCATCTGCTATGAACTGCTGTTCCCGGACCTGATGCGGCGGTTCGCCGCGGACGGCGCCGAGGCGTTGTTCGCGATCACGAACGACGCGTGGTACGGGCGCACGGGGGCGCCCCACCAGTTTCTCGCGATCACGGCCCTGCGCGCCGCCGAGAGCCGCTTGTGGACGGCCCGGGCGGCCAACACGGGGGTTTCGGCCTTGATCGACCACCGCGGTCGAGTGCAGGAGCAGACGAGGATTTTCGAACGCGACGTCCGGGTCGGCGACCTCGTGCTGCGGCCCGCGCCGCACGGCGGCTCGTTCTACACGCGGCACGGCGACTGGTTCGCAATCATGTGTTGGGCGGCGTCCGCGATCCTGCTGGGAGTCCGCGGCTGGCAGGCCCGACGAGGAGAGGCACGATGAGCACGACGAACGACGCGAGCGAGACGGGCGGAAGCGCGACCGGAAGCGCGACCGGCAAGGACTGGCTGCCGGCCGAGTTGGCCGAGCGCTTGCGCGTCCAGACCGAAAAGCTGTCCGAGTTCCGGGGGCGTCTTTGACGTCCCGGGACTGCGCGCCAGACTCGCGGAGATCGGGGCCGACAGCGCCGCGCCGGACCTGTGGGAAGATCGCGAGCGCGCCGAGCGCATCCTGCGCGAGAAGGGCGGCGTCGACCGCAAGATCGCGCGCTTCGACGCCGTCGGCGCCCAGCTCGAAGACGCCGGCGCGCTGCTCGAGCTGGCGCAGGAGGCGCAGGATGCCGGCGCTCTCGCGGAGGTCTCCGAGCTGCTCGACGCGTCGGGCGATTCCCTCGACGAGATCGAGCTGGAGTTGCTGCTCGGCGGTGAGCACGACGCGTCGAACGCGATCCTGTCGATCAACGCTGGCGCCGGCGGGACCGACGCGTGCAAGCGCGCGCAGAAGCTGGTCAGCTCCCTCGAGATCCCACAGGTCCGGCAGGATGCGATCGTCGAGAAGTCC
>CAYOHN010000392.1:0-3493 GCA_964403735.1 uncultured Spirochaetales bacterium
AGATCCGCCGGCGAGCCCGAGCGGCGCAGAGCGCCGCGCTGCGGCCGCCGGCCAGCGCCGCGCTCGCCGCGGCCGACCATCTCGAGGCCTGGTGGGCCGGCGCATCCACGCGCGGCGCGGCGCTCCACGAGGCCGGCCTGCGGCGCTTCGCGCTGACGATCGGGCGCAGCTTCGCATTGGCGTTGTTGGTCGAGCACGGGGACTGGGAGCTCTCGCAAGGAGAGGGGCGCACGGCCGCTGCCGCTCGCCGCCTGGCGCGCATGGGTGTCGATCTGCTGCACGATGACGACGAACCGCTCGCCGCGACGACCGGGCTGGCACTCGGCGACCTCGTCGAGCCGTCGGTCCTCGACTCCGCCACGAGCCCCCACGGGCTTTCGTGAGCGGCGAGCGCGTCGCGTTCCTGTGTCTGGGAGCCATGGGGAGGCCGATGGCCGGCCATCTCGCGACGGGCGGCCACGAAGTGGCCGTGTGGAATCGCAGCGCGGACAAGGCGCACGCCTTCGTCGCCGAGTCCGGAGGGCGAACGGCGGCGACGCCCGCCGAGGCTGCGCGGGGCGCCGCCGTAGTCTTCGCTTGCACCGGCGACGATGCCGCGCTGCGGGCGATCGCAGCCGGTCCGGACGGTGCGCTCGCCGCGATGGCCCCCGGCACGATCTTCGTCGATCACACGACCGTGTCGGCCGCGATGACGCGAGAAGTGGCCGCCGCTGCCGCCGCGCGCGGCGTGTCGTGGATCGACGCGCCCGTCTCCGGAGGAGAGGAGGGCGCCCGGCGCGGTCAGCTCACGGTGATGGCGGGCGGCGACGAGGATGCGTTCGCCCGGATTCAGCCGCTCCTTCGCCACTACGCGAAGACGAGTGTTCGCCTCGGTCCGTCGGGCGCGGGTCAGCTCGCGAAGATGGTGAACCAGATCTGCATCGCCGGGCTGCTCGAAGGGCTGGCTGAGGGGCTGTACTTCGCCGAGCGAGCGGGCCTCGATCCCGCGGCGGTGTTCGCCGTGTTGAACGAGGGAGCGGCTGGTTCGTGGCAGATGCGCCAGCGCACGCCGACGATGATCGAGCGGCACTTCGACTTCGGCTTCGCGGTGGACTGGATGCGCAAGGATCTCGGCATCGCGCTCGACGAGGCGCGGCGAAACGGCGCGCAGCTGCCGGTGACCGCCTGGGTCGCGCGCCGCTACCGGGAACTCCAGGCCCGCGGCCGTGGCCGCGACGATACCTCCAGCCTGATCGAGCTCCTCGGCGAGGGCGACGAAGCGCCCTGCGTCGGGCCGGATCAGGGCGCGAGTCCGCTGGGTCCCGGCGGCAAGTAGAGCAGCATCGTCGCGTACGAGGCGTCGAGATCGTTGACGACGCCATCGCCGTTCAGATCGTGATCCGGGTCGAAGGATCCCGCGGCGATCGTGAGCAGGATCAGCTCGAGGTCCCCCGTCTGCGACGGCGGGAACGTCGCGCCCCACGACGACGTGACGCGCCCGTCGTTGTTCACGTCGGCGTCGCAGGCGTTGCCGAAGTCGTCGCTGTCGGTGTCGCGCTGGTCGGGATTCGGGACGCGGATGCAGTTGTCGAAGGCATTCGGGATCCCGTCACCGTCGCTGTCCTCCGAAGCCGGAAGCGGTACGGCGAAGCGCATCAGCGGATCGCCGACCCAGACGTTCATCCAGCTCAGGTACGGGACGCTGCGGTAGTAGGCTTCGATCGCCGTTACGCCCTGGAAGTAGTGGCGGAACAGCACCTCCGTCCGGGGCAGGCCCGACAGCAACGGCTCGAACACGTTGCCGGCAACGCCCGTCGCGCCGAGCCGGACGAGATCGGCGACCAGCGACTGTCCGTAGGTCGGCGGATCCACGAAGCTGCGCGCGTTGGTGCTGACGTTGTCTACGACGACCGACTGCGGCAGGAACGTGCCGGGGAAGAGTTTTCCGTCGATCAGGCCATAGAAGGGCGGACCGGCGTCCTTGCCGTCGTTGCTCCCCCAGGAGCCGTAGGCCACCAGGTTCGGCGCATCCGAGACGAAGGTGTTGCTGACGTCGTGCTGCACCAGCATGCCCAGCGCGCCGAGCGCAGCGGCCGCGGGGTTCAGCAGCAGCAGGTTGCCGGGCTGGAGACCGAGACTGCGCGTGGGATCCTCGTCGAGCAGCGCCTGGCCGCCGATGAGATGTTCCTGCGCCCGATCGATCAGCGCCTTCACGTCTGCCGGCACGCCGGTTTCCGGATCGACATCGGTCTGGTAGCCGCCGAGTCGCGCGACCAGATAGCGCAGCGGCGCATCGGGATTGGCGTTGCGCCACGACGAGAACGACAGATCCGAATCGTAGTACGGGTTTGCCGCTTCGCCATCCGCTCCCAGTCCGCCGACTCCGACCAGATCCGAGAACAGGACGGCGAGCTCTGCGTCCACCGAGGCGCGCGGGCAGTCGCGCAGGAAGAAGTTGTCAAGCGGGCAGTTCACCAGTGCGAACCGATGAGGCACACCCGGCGCCAGAACCATGATGCGGATCTGGTCGACGAGATCTTTCTGGAGCAGGTGATTCTCGATCGGGAGGCGGATGCGCGTGTCGAAGCCCGTGGAGATCGTTTCGTGGTCGTCATTGCCGAGCGCCGGGTCCGACGTGTTGATGTCCAGCGCCACGATGTTCGCGGCCGGCAGGTTGCGTTGCGCCGCATAGTATTGGCCGGTCGCCACGGAGAGGGGGCTGTTTTGATTGACGACGACGAGGACCGACCCATTGGGCTTCGGCTTGCATCCCGGCAGGAGCAGCAGGACCACGAGCGTGGACACGAGCAGCGCGATTGCGGGAAGGCCGGAGCGAGGGAACCGGCGGGCGGCGAGCAGTAGCGGACGGGTCGAGGACATATTCAAGCATTGTTAGACTACCGCTCCCCTTCGAGGCAAGAGGAAATTTCGAGTGGCCGAGTTCATCTACACGTTGCGCGATCTGCGAAAAGTCGTCGGCACGGACCGCGTGCTGCTCGACGGCATTACGCTCTCGTTCCTCCCGGGGGCCAAGATCGGCGTCGTCGGGCCCAACGGGACCGGGAAAAGCTCTCTCCTGCGCATTCTCGCCGGAGAGGACAAGGATTACCTCGGCGAGGCACGCCCGGCCCCTGGGGTGAGAGTGGGCTACCTCGCGCAGGAGCCGCAGCTCGATTCGAGCAAGGACGTGCTGGGCAACGTCGAGGAGGGCGTGGCCGAGCTTCGCGACTTGCTGCGGCGCTTCGAGGAGGTCTCCGCGCGCTTCGGGGAGCCGCTCACCGACGACGAAATGAACGCGCTGGTGGAAGAGCAGGGCAAGCTCCAGGACCGCATCGATGCGGCCGGTGGCTGGGAGCTCGAGCGCACGCTCGAGATCGCGATGGACGCGCTGCGCTGCCCGCCCGGCGATGCACAGGTGGAGACACTGTCCGGTGGCGAGCGGCGGCGCGTGGCGCTGTGCGCGCTGCTGCTGTCGAAGCCGGACCTGCTGCTGCTCGACGAGCCCACCAACCAT
>CAYOHN010000393.1:0-3476 GCA_964403735.1 uncultured Spirochaetales bacterium
GGCCGGAGAAGCGCCTAACGCGGTCCGCGAATCAATCCACCGGGACGCGCGCCCGTCGGCTCGCCGTCGCGGAAGGTGACCTCGCCGCGGCAGATCGTCGCCCGGATGCCGCGGGCGCGCTGCACGATCCGCGAGGCACCGGTCGGCAGGTCGCTGAGCACCTCCGGTAGCTGGAGCTCGACCTCGTCGAGGTCGATCACGTTCAGGTCGGCACGCTTGCCCACCTCGACCGTGCCACGATCTCCGAGGCCGTAGAGATCGGCGCCGTCCTTGCTCATCATCTTGACCGCGTCCTCGAGACGGATGCGTGCGCCGCGCGTGCGGTCGCGGACCCAATGCTGCAGCACGAAGGCGGGCCAGCTGGCGTCGCAGATCATGCTGCAATGCGCACCTCCGTCGCCGAGCCCGATCACGCTGATCTCGTCGCGCATCATCTGCTCGACCGCATCGAGGTTGCCCTCGGCGTAGCCCGTGAAGAAGACCGCCAGCATGCGCGTCTTGCCGTCGGTCGACTTCGCGGCCAGCTCCAGCATGGTGTCGTAGAGCAGCTCCATGGGGTCGATGCCCAGACGCTCGGCCGTGGCACCGATCGAGTCTGCTACATCGGGCTCGAAGACCACCCGGTCCTCCATCGCGAAGGTGCTGTGGAGCGCCGGCCCGAGGATCAGCATGCTCGGGTTGTTCTCCTTGGACGCCTCGAGGATCGCCGCCCGCCGAGCCGGCTCTCGCAACTCCGCGACACGCTCGGCCTTCGCCAGCCCGGCGACCTCTTGATAGGCCGGCGTAAACGAGAAAGGATTGAAGGTGTCGAGGGAGAGCATCAGCCCGCTGCCGCGGCTCAGGACCTGGGGCACCACGTTCGCGCCCGCCGCCTTCGCGGCGCGACATCTCGCCATGACCTCGCGCCACTCGTCGGGATAGGGATGATTCTGGGGCGCCGAGAAGGTCACGGTCGCGCCCGTCGCCAGGCTGATGTCGCGATAGAGGTCGACCTCGCGCGGGATCGCGCCCGCCTCCTCGTTGCCGCCGCCCGCCGGCACCGCCTGCATCAGCCGCCCGCCGCCGGCGACGACCGCCCGGGTGAGGACGGTGAGTTCTTCCGCCGGTGCGAAGGTCCCCGGGACGGGCTCGCCGTGGATGCTCGTATGTCCGGGCAGCCGATTGGTCGAGAACGCGAGCGCGCCAGCCCGGACCGCCTCCTCGACGATCGCCGCCATCTGCTCGAGGTCCTCGGCCGTCGCGGGCTCCTGGTCGGCGCCGCGCTGCCCCATCACGTAGACACGCAGCGCGCCGTGCGGAATCTGCGTGGCGACGTCGACGGTGCGCGGCAGCTTCTCGAGCGCGTCGAGATACTCGGGGAAGCTCTCCCAGTCCCACTGGATGCCTTCGTGCAGCGCGGTGCCCGGGATGTCTTCGACACCCTCCATCAGCTCGATCAGCCAGCCGCGCTGCTCGGGCCTGACTGGCGCGAAGCCGACGCCACAGTTGCCCATGACGACCGTCGTGACCCCGTGCCAGGAGGACGGCGACAGGATCGGATCCCAGGTCACCTGCCCGTCGTAATGCGTGTGTACGTCGACGAAGCCGGGCGTCACGAGTCGTCCGTCGGCCTCGATCGTCTCGACCGGCCGAGCGGGTTCCGTCTGCAGCGTCCCGGCCGGAGCGATTCGCGCGATCAGGCCGTCCTCGACCAGGATATCCGCCGCGCGCGCCGGTGCTCCGGTTCCGTCGACGAGGTTCGCATTGCGGATCAGTAGCTGACGCATGGCAGGATCACTCCGAAGTAAAGGGGTCTGGCGCGATCGCGCTCCGATAGATGGGATCGCATCGCTCCGCCCCGCGAGATGCGGACGATACGGCCCCGCGCCCGTCGTCGCGAGCGCCAGCGCAGCCAGCTACAACCGCAACCCGAACGCGCACAGCGAGACGAGACGGGCGGCCGATGCCGGTCGCCTCAGACCGTTCGAGTCGGTGCCGACCCATCGCAGAGACGATCTCCTTCATTCGGTCTCCCCCTTCCCGCGAGCATTGCGTTCGACTTGAAGTCGGCCGCTGCGACCGCTTCGCGTAACGCGCTCTCGATGCGGGACGTGACGGACTCGATGAAGGCGGGGTCGAAGATCGTCCAATGGGTCCCTTCGATCTCCTCGACCGAGAACCGGCCGCGGGCGAGCGGCCACCAGCCGAGGGCCGGATCGTCGCCGGAGTGCTCCCTCGATTCCCGGGTGCGCAAAAGCGCGATGGGCAGCGAGGTCGGATGGCTCACGTACTTGAGATAGACGACGTGGATCGTCCGCTGCAGGAAGTTCATGCGCTCGCCGGTGAAGCGGGTGACGATGAGCCCTTCGGGCGGCTCATCCAATGCGGCGGCGGCTTTCCGTTCTTCGCTTCGGTGGCGCTCCTTCTCGGCTCTCGCCGCACGTCGGGCTCGCCGCTCGCGACGCTTCGCGATGCCGCGCAGCGGATCGAGCCGCGCGCGGAGATACGCGAGGCGTTCACGTCGGGTCTCGAGAGAGCTGTACGCGACGATCTGGCGTCCCAGCTTGCGCAGGCGAACCGGCATCTTCGCGCCGGGCTTCGTCTCGGGCCGCGCCTTTGGCTTCCGCGTATCGATCATCAGCACCAGACCGACGCGCTGTCCTTCGGCCGCGAGGCGCTCGCCGAGCTCGAGCGCCATCACGCCCCCGAACGACCAGCCGCCGAGCAGCCATTCGCCCTGGAAATCGAGTCGGCGGACGATCGGCATCAGCAGCTCGACCCATTCTCCAGTGGTGCGCGGATACGCGTCGAGCGTCGCGAAATCGGGCGGCGCGATGGAGTAGATCGGCTGCTTTGGGCCGAGGGCGGAGGCGAGCGCCCGAAAATGCCCTCCCTCCTTCGACCAGGTCCGGATCGTGACGAGGGGCGGGCGCGAACCACCCGCGTTGTAGAAGAGGACATCGGCCGCGGCCGCGCGATCGCGATCGATCTCTCCGTTCGCCGGGACTTCCAGGATGCTGACCTGATCCGGCGACTTCAGGGGCTGCACGCGCCGCTACCTCGCCACGGCTGATCCGACGATCCGCCACCCGGCTGCTCGAGTTCGCTGGAAATCACTGCCGCCCATTCTTGAACCGCCCCGGGTTTGCCGGAGGCTCCATTTCTTGAGAGGATGGGGTCATGGCGAAGACGAAGTCAAGAGCAAAGCGGTATCCGGAGGAAGTCCGAGAGCGAGCGGTCCGGATGGTTCTCGAACACGGTGAACAGTACGCCTCCCAGTGGGAGGCGATCCGCTCGATCGCCGGGAGGATCGGCTGTTCGGCGGAGAGCCTCCGAAACCGGGTGCGCCGGGTCGAGATCGACTCCGGGCGCCGAGGGGGCGTGACGAGCGATGAAAGGGCCCGGACGAAGGAGCTCGAGCGGGAGGTCCGCGAGCTTCGGAGAGCGAACGAGATTCTGAGGAAGGCGTCGGCATATTTCGCACAGGCGGAGCTCGA
>CAYOHN010000394.1:0-3457 GCA_964403735.1 uncultured Spirochaetales bacterium
CATGCACTCGTCGATGCTGGCCGGATCGGCGACGCTCTGCTGGAGGGCGAAGGCCGCCTCGTTGATCATCGGGAACAACACGCGGTTCACGACGAAGCCCGGCGAGTCCTTCACCTCGATCGGCACCTTGCCGAGGTTCTCGACGAGACCCCGAACGGCCGCCACCGTCGAGTCGCTGGTGCGCATCCCGCGCACCACCTCGACGAGCTTCATCATCGGCACCGGGTTGAAGAAATGCAGACCGACGAAGTAGCCAGGCCGCTTCAGGTACGAGGCGAGCTTGGTCACCGACAGACTCGACGTGTTGGTGGCGATGATGCTGTCGTCGCCGACGATTTCGTCGATCTTCTGGAGGATCTCGCGCTTGATCTCGAGTTCCTCGGGGGCGCACTCGATGACGCGCTCGCAGCCCTTCAGCTCCTCGAGCGGGACCACGCCGCGGATCCGCTCCAGCGCCTCGCCCATCTCGGACTCCCCGAGCTTCTGCTTCGACACCAGCTTCTCGAGCGACTTGCGAATCGCAGTGAGGCCGCGGTCGACCGACTCCTGTCGGCGATTCTGGAACATCACCTCGTAGCCGGCCTGGGCCGCCACCTGCGCGAGACCCTGCCCCATCGTCCCGGTTCCGATGATCCCGATCGTGTGCTTCTGCGCCGCCATCAGACCAGCTCCACCGCGAGGGCCACGGCCTCGCCGCCCCCGATGCACAGCGTCGCGATTCCGTTCTTCTCGCCGCGCTGCCGCAGCGAGTGGATCAGCGTCACCAGCAGGCGAGCCCCGGAGCATCCGATCGGATGGCCCAGCGCCGCGGCACCGCCGTTGACGTTCACCCGCTCGTGCGGGATCCCGTGCTCCTTCATCGCCGCCATCGTGACGCCGGAGAACGCCTCGTTGATCTCGTAGAGGTCCCAGTCGAGCGGCTTGGTTCTGGTCTTCTCGTAGAGCTTGGCCAGCGCATGCACCGGCGCGATCGTGAACCACTTGGGCTCCACGGCCGCCGTGGCGTCCCCGACGATCCGCGCGAGCACTTGGTAGCCGCGCGCCTTCGCCGTCTCCGCCGACGCCACCACGAGCGCCGCAGCGCCGTCGTTGATCGTCGATGCGTTGGCGGCCGTCACCGTGCCGTCCTTCGAGAACGCGGGCCGCAAGGCGCCCATCTTGTCGATTTGGCCCCGGCCGGGCTCTTCATCCTGATCGACCAGCGTGTCGCCCTTGCGTCCCTTGACGGTCACCGGAACGATCTCTTCCTTGAAACGCCCTTCCTTCTGGGCAGCCAGTGCCCGCTCGTACGAGGCGGCCGCGAACGCGTCCTGGTCCTCGCGCGAGAAGTTGTACTTCGCGGCGACCATGTCGCCGCAGTTGCCCATGTGCATGTCGTCGTAGGGATCCCAGAGGCCGTCGTGGATCATCGTGTCGATGATCTTGCCATTGCCCATCCGGTAGCCACCGCGCGCATTCGGCAGCGCGTACGGTGCGTTGGTCATCGACTCCATGCCGCCGGCGACCAGCACGTCGGCGTCGCCGACGAGGATCTCGCGGCGCGCGAACATCACCGCCTGCAGGCCCGAGCCGCAGACCTTGTTGATCGTGATCGCGCCGACGCTGACCGGCAACCCGGATTTGATCACGGCCTGTCGCGCGGGCGCCTGACCCATCGCTGCGGGAAGCACGTTGCCGAGGATCGCGCGCTCCACGTCCTCGGGCTTGGCGCCGGAACGCTTCACCGCTTCCGCGACGGCGACGCCTCCGAGATCCGAGGCCGAGAGCGACGAGAACGCCCCCTGGAAACTGCCGATCGGTGTGCGTGCCGCACTGCAAATGACGACGTCCTTCGAACTCATGGGGGCCTCCCTCTGGGGTTACAGACCCTGGACGGTACCGGAGGGTCGCCTCGATCAGCAATAGCCAAGCGATTTCAGCCGTTTCGGTTTGCGCAGCCAGTCCGGATCGATCTTCACCCACAGCGCCAGGTGGACCTGCCGGCCGAGCAGGCGCTCGATCTCGCGTCGCGCGTGGATGCCGATCGCCTTGATCTGGGCACCGCCCCCGCCGATCACGATGCGCTTCTGGGAATCCCGTTCCACCAGCAGGTTGGCCCGGATCCGCGTCAGCGCCGGATCCGCTTCGTCGAACTCGACGACCTCCACCGCCATCCGGTAGGGAAGCTCCTGCGCCAACGACTCGAAGATCGCCTCGCGGACCGCCTCCGCGGCGAGGAAGCGCAGCGGTCGATCGGTGATCTCGTCCTCTGGATAGAACGCCGAGGCCTCGGGGAGCAGCGACACGATGCGCTCGATCAACTCCTCGGTTCCCTCGCCGGTCCGAGCAGAGATTCGCAGCGTCCCAGCCGCCTCCGCCGCCGTAGGGGGAGGCCAGGGCGTCGCTGCCGCCTCGGACCGGTCGCACTGCGTCGCCACGAGCAACACCGGCGTGTGGCTCGCCGCCAGGCGCGCGAGCCACTCCGCGTGGATCGGTTCGAAGCCAGCGCCCGGCCCGATGAGCAGCAACGCGACATCGCAGTCTCCAGCTGCCTCCTCGGAGGCCGCGCGCATCGCCGTCTCGAGCGGCCGCGTCCCGGCGAGGAAGCCGGGCGTATCCACGACGAGGATCTGCGCACCCGGCCGCGTGACGATGCCGAGCAGCCGGCTACGCGTCGTCTGCGGCTTGGCCGTGACGATCGCGAGCTTCTCGCCGACCAGCCGGTTCAGCAGCGACGACTTCCCCGCGTTCGGGCGGCCGAGAAGCGCGACGACGCCCGCCCGATGCGCCAGCTGCGGGGGTGCGCTCACGAGGGTTCCTTCGCGGCGACCCGTTCGAGCGCCGTCTCGGCCGCAGCGCGCTCGGCCGCTCGCTTCGTGCGCCCACAGCCACGGCCCCAGACGTCGCCCTCGATCCGGGCTTCCACGGTAAACCGCCCTTCGTCATTCTCGACGCCGGTATCTTCGATCGCCACGTAACGCGGCGTCTTGCGCAGCTCTGCGTGGGTCCATTCCTGGAAGCGCGTCTTCGGATCCGCGGCGAATGCGTCGGAGTCCGACGCCAGCGCCGGAGCGAAGAGCAAGCGCGCGAGCGCGACCACCGGCTCGAGACCGGCGTCGAGATACATCGCGCCGATCACTGCCTCGAACACATTGGCGAGAATCGAGTCCTTTTCGCTCCCTCCCTTCCGCTCCGTCCGTCCGAGTCGGACGTGCGCCGGGACGCCGAGGTTCCGCGCGTGGTGCGCAAGCGCCGAGGTATTGACCAGCGCGGCCCGCGCGCGCGAGAGGTGGCCTTCCTCCCAGCTCGGATGAGCCTCGAAGAGCAGTTGGGCAGCGGCCAGATCGATCACCGCATCGCCGAGAAATTCGAGCCGCTCGTTGCCGCGCGTGCCGTCCCACTCGTGCGCGAACGACGGGTGCTGCAACGCCGTTTCGAGGAGCGACGGATCCCGGAATCCGTGTCCGAGCCGGGTCTC
>CAYOHN010000395.1:0-3443 GCA_964403735.1 uncultured Spirochaetales bacterium
GCCTTCCGCGTCCGCCTGATCGCGCTCGTGGACCAGGTGCTCGATCTCCTCGAGACCGATCCGGAGTTCCGGCACTTCACGCTGGACGGGCAGACGATCGTCGTCGATGACTATCTGGCGGTACGGCCGGGGGCGCGCGAGCGGATCCAGAAGCTGGTGGGGCAGGGGCGGCTGCTCGTCGGGCCGTGGCATGTGTTGCCGGACGAATGGCTGGTGTCGGGCGAGGCGTTGATCCGCAACCTGCGCTTCGGCCTGGCGCGGGCGGCGGCGCTGGGTGGCGCGATGCCGATCGGCTATGTGCCGGATCAGTTCGGGCACGTGGGACAGTTGCCGCAGGTGTTCCGGCGCTTCGGTTTCGACGGCGCGGTGCTGTGGCGCGGCGTGGGCGCCGACGTGAACGAGACCGGCTTCTGGTGGGAGGCGCCGGACGGGACGCGCGTGTTCACGCTGTACCTGGCGACGAGCTACAGCAATGCCACGCTGCTGCCGCTCGAACCGGAGGCGCTGGCGCGCCGGCTCGGGCGGGTGTGGCAGGAGCTGGCGCCGTTCGTGCGCGGCGCCACCTATACGCTGATGAATGGCAGCGATCACCAGCCGCCGCAGCCGGGGCTGCCGGCGGCGCTCGCGGCTGCGCTGCCGCTGCTGGCGGACGACGGCGCGGGCGCACCGACGTTCGAGATGGGTACGCTGCCGATCGCGCTCGCGCGCGTGCGCGCGGAGCAGGCCGAGCGGGCGCCGACACATCGCGGCGAGCTGCGCTCCGGTCTGCGCGCACCGCTGCTGCCCGGCTGTGCGTCGGCGCGGCTCGCGCAGAAGCAGCGCGAGTTTGCGAACGATCGGCTGCTGACGCGCGTGCTGGAGCCGCTGGCGGCGTGGGCGGGCTGGCTCGGGGCGCGCGTAGATCGCGAGCTCCTGGACTTCACGTGGGGGGTGGCGCTCGAGAACCATCCGCACGATTCCATCTGCGGCTGCTCGATCGATGCGGTGCACGCGCAGATGGAGCCGCGCTTCGACCGCGTCGCGGACCTGGCGCACGCGCAGCTCGAGACGGTGACGAGCGCGCTGGCCGATGCGATCGAGCGGCCGCCGCTGCGCGCGCGCGAGGGCGATGCGTTCGCGGTGTGGCACGGCAACGCGGGCGGCGTGGCGCGCGTGGAGGCGGAGGGGGAGCTCGATCTGCCGTCGCTGGATCCCGCGCGGCTGCGGCCCGGCGCGCGCGTGGCGGCGCACGTGCGCGACGCCGCGGGCCGCGCGCTGCCGGCGGACGTACAGGTGCTGGAGCCGGGCGTCGTGTGGCGCACGCCGTTCGCGATCGGTCTGGCGCGCGCGCTGCTGACGGATCTGCCGCGCGAGATGCTCGGGCTCTACGCCAACGACGCCACGTGGACGCGCGAAGGTGCAGAGCTGCGGGTCCGCGCGACGCTGGGCAGCACGCCGCGCAGCGGCTTCGACTTCGAGGCGGCGAAGCGGCGGCTGGCCGAGGCGCTGGCGGATCCGTCGCTCACCGCGTTGGCGCTCGAGGCACGGCGGCCGGCGCGGCTGCGCGTGGCGTTCCAGGACGAGCTGCCGGGGCATGGCCTGCGCGTGTACCGGCTGGCGCCCGGCGCGGTGCGCGGCGCCGCGAAGCTGGCGAGCGGGCGGCTGCCCGCGCCCGGCAGCGGCGCGTTCGTCGAGAGCGAAGCGTGGCGCGTCGAGGCCCACGCGGATGGCACCGTCACGCTGTGGCACCGCGCCAGCGGCGCGCGGATCGACGATGCGCTGCGCCTCGTCAGCGAGGGCGATCGGGGCGACACCTACAACTTCGACCCGGTCGCAGGCGCCGAGCCGGTCCTGCGCCCGCACCGCGCGAGCGTGCGGGTGGAAGCGGCGAGCGCGTCGAGCGCGACGCTGCGGCTGGATCTGCGCCTGCGCGTAGCGCGCGCACTCGACCCGGACCGCCAGCAGCGCAGCCACAGGTGCGTGGATCTCCCGGTCACCGTGCGCCTGCGTGTGGCGGCGGGCCTCGATCGGCTGGACATCCGCATCGACGGCGACAACACCGCGAAGGATCACCGGTTGCGGGTGCTGCTGCGCGCGCCGTTCGAGGCCCGGCGCTTCGACGTGGAGTCGGCATTCGAGGTGGTCACGCGGCCGATCGCACCGGCGCGCGATGCCTTCGGCAGCCCGGCTCCGTCCGAGTTCCCGATCGGCGCCGGGCCGCAGCGCAGCTTCAGCAGCCTGTGCGGCGACGACCGCGCGCTGACCGTGGCCACGCGCGGCAACGGGGAGTCCGAGGCGGTCCCGGAGCCCGACGGCATGACGTCGCTGGCGGTGACCCTGCTGCGCGCGGTCGGCTGGTTGTCCGGCAGCGATCTCGGCCTGCGACCGGGTCCCGCCGGGCCGCTCTTCCCGACGCCGGATGCGCAGGTGCCGGGGCCGTTTCACGCAGAGCTGTCGCTGCGGCTGCACGCGATCGACGACCCGGAGCGGGTCGCGGAGGCGCACCGTTTCGCGTGGCCGGCGTGGGCGTTCGCGCTCGGCAGCGGCGCCGGCGTCGTCGCCGAAGACGGCGCGCCGCGGCTTCGCGACGGCGCGCGGCTCGTCGAGCTGGACGACCCGGGCATCGTCGTGTCGGCGCTCGAGCCGGGCGCCGGCGGTGCACTGCGGATCCGCTGCTACGAAGCCGGTGGACAGCCGCGGGTGCTGCGCGCGCGCGTGCCGGGCGCGGCGGCGCTGCGCGCGCTGGATCTCGCCGGGCGGCCCGAAGACGAACTGGCGCCGGAGGTGTCCGGGGACGTCTTCGCGGCGAATCTGCGCGGGGCGCAGCTCGTCGACATCGAGGCCGAACCGGTGCCGGTCCGGGCTTCCGAGCAAGTCTCGGAATAGAAATATAAACTACCGGTTTGACACGGGAATCATGGATACGCTGATGAGACGAAAGAGGCGCCGTACCGGGCGCCGGATCGGGATCGCCGTCGGGGCGCTGCTGCTGGCCGGCGCGCTCGCGCTGCCGGCGCTCGCGCAGGCGCCGGGCGCGCGCCCGCCCGGCCGTGCCGTCGTGCCCGAGCGCATCGACCCGAAGCTGCGCTTCGGCGTGCGCGAGCGCGACTTGTTCCGCTCCTGGCACGTCGCGGAATACGGGCGCGGCAACTGCGCACCGGGGCTGAAGAAGAAGACGACGGACTGCTTCGCGCCGGGCCGCACCGACAAGCGCTACACGATCGGCACGCCGCTGCCCGGCGCGATCGTGATCGCGCCGCTGCCGCTGGACCTCGCGCGCCGCATCGGTTCCCCGCCGATCGGCTACCGCTACGCGCTCGTCGACGGCGACCCGGTGCATCGTTGCACGGCCGGCGGAAACTGGAACGGTTCGATGCCTTCGTGTCGCCAGCGGTCGTGTTCCGATCCGCTGTCGCCGCCCAACGGGCGCGTCGTCGATCTGAGCGGCCAGGCGCCGCAGCATA
>CAYOHN010000396.1:0-3435 GCA_964403735.1 uncultured Spirochaetales bacterium
GTCGAGATGCGCCGCGACGTGCTCGGCCTCGGCAGCGCGCAGGTCCTGCTGGCCGGCGGCCTGCTGGCAGCGATCGTGACCGCGACCGGTATCGCGGACGGACTGCTGGCGGTCTTCGTGGGACTTTCGCTGGCGTTGTCGTCGACGGCGGTGGTGTTGCAGCTGCTGCGCGAGCGCCGAGAGCTGGCCCACCGGCACGGCCGTCTGTCGATCGCCGTGCTGATGTTGCAGGACCTCGCGGTGATTCCGCTGCTCGTGTCGATCGTCGTGCTCGGCGAGAGTGCAGGCGAGGGCCTCGGCCTGGCGCTCGCGTGGGCCGCCGGCAAGGCGCTCGTCGCGATGATCGCGATCCTGCTCGCGGGCCGCTATCTGCTGCGCCCGATCTACCACGTCGTGGCGACGTCGAACAGCCCGGAGGTTCTGCTCGCGCTGACGCTGCTTCTCGCGCTCGGCACGGGCGCCGCCACCGAGGCCGCCGGACTCTCGATGTCGCTCGGGGCGTTCCTCGCCGGTCTGCTGGTCGGAGAGACCGAGTACAAACACCAGGTCGAGTCCGACATCGAGCCGTTTCGCACGCTGCTTCTGGGCCTGTTCTTCGCCAACGTCGGCCTCTCGATCGACCTCGTGTGGGTGGCGTCGAATGCGCTCCTGCTGGGTGCGGCGATGCTCGCGCTGATCGGCTGCAAGGCGGCGGTTCTCATCGGGCTGGCCCGGGCGTTCGGACATCCCTGGCGCCGGGCGCTCCACGTGGGCCTGTTGCTCTCGCAGGTCGGTGAGCTCGGGTTGGTGGCGCTGGACCTCGCGCGGGAGGAGCGCCTGCTCGATCCCGCCGTCGCCAGCGGTCTGCTCACGCTGGCCACGCTCACGATGTTCGTCTCTCCCGGCCTGGCTGCACTCGGTCGCCGCATCGACGCCGCGTTGGCGGCGCGCGAGCCGCCGCCCGCGTCGGGCCTGATCGCGGCCGAGACCGCAGACTTCGAGGGACACGTCGTGGTGGCGGGCTGCGGGCGCGTCGGCCACACGGTCTTTCGCGTGCTCGCCGAAGAGGGCCTCGATGCGATCGGCCTCGATCTCGACCCGGCCCTGGTCACGCTGCTGCGCGGCGAGGGCTTCGACGCGTTCGTGGCCGATGCGACACGCGCTGGTGTGCTGGCGTCCGCCGGCATCGATCGGGCCCGTGCGATGGTGGTGACGGTGGACGATCCGCGGGCGGCGGAACACATCTGTGCCACGGTCCACAGCGCGCAGCCCGGGCTCCTGGTGTTGGCGCGGGCGCGCAGCCATGCGCATGGCAGGCAGCTCATGGCGGCGGGGGCGACGGCGATCGTCGCCGAGACGCTGGAAGGTTCGCTGGAGCTCGCCGGCCGCACGCTCGCCGCGCTCGAGGTGCCGTCGGAGGAGGTCGATCGGCTGCTCGGGACGCTCCGGGCGGAGGACTACGCGAAACTCGAAGACTGGCACGTCGCGGACAGCGATCGCGTCTGAGGGCCCGGGACGCAGCGCCGGAGCCGTCGGCCTCGCGTCGGGACGGACTCGACTCGCGACGAGCGGTATCGTTGCACCGGCTTCGCCCTCGCCAGGGCATGCAACGGACCGGGGGGATGGATGGCATCGGAGGCAGACGCGCAGGCGGATGCGCTCTCCGGCGACGAGCTCGCGGACGCCTGGCCGTTTCTCGATGCCAGCGAGCGTGTCGAGGGCTTCCGGCTGCTGGCGCCCGATGCTGCGGAGGATCTGTTCCTCGGCCTCGAGGCCCGCGACCAGGCGACGCTGCTGGCGAAGCTCCCGCGCGGCGAGCGTCAGCTCTGGGTCCGCCAGCTCGCGCCCGATGACGCCGCCGACGCGGTCCAGGAGACGGACCCGGACGCGCGTGCGGATCTGCTGGGGCTGCTCGACCTCGAGACCCGCCGCGAGGTCACCGCCTTGCTCGCCTATGCGGAGGATGCTGCTGGCGGGCTGATGAGTCCGCGCTATGCGCGCCTGCGTCCGGAGATGCGCGTCGACGAAGCCATCAGTTATCTGCGCCGTCAGGCGCGCACCAACCTCGAAACGATCTACTACATCTACGTGCTCGATGCCGACCAGCATCTGGTCGGGGTCATCTCGTTCCGCGAACTGTTCGCGGCGCAGCCCGAGAAGACGGTCCGCGAGATCATGCAGACCAACGTCGTCACGGTTCCGGACGACATGGATCAGGAGGCGGTGTCGGAGGTCTTTGCCGAGTGGGACCTGATGGCGGTGCCGGTCGTCGACACCGAGGGCCGCATCAAGGGCATCGTCACGATCGACGACATCGTCGACGTGGTGCGCGAAGAGGCCACCGAGGACTTCCAGAAGATCGGCGGTACCCAGGCGCTGGATGCGCCGTACCTCGAGGCGGGCGTCTTCGAGATGGTGCGCAAGCGGGTCTTCTGGCTGGCCGTGCTGTTCCTGGGCTCGCTGCTGACGGCGACGGCGATCGGCTACTACGAAGACGCCCTCGCGAAGGCCGTCGTACTTGCCCTGTTCATCCCGCTGATCATTTCGAGTGGCGGCAATTCCGGCTCCCAGGCGACGACGCTGGTGATCCGCGCGCTCGCGATTGGAGAGCTGCGCCTGCGGGATTGGTGGCGCGTGCTGTTCAAGGAACTCGGGTCCGGCCTCGCGCTCGGCCTGATCCTCGGCACGATCGGCTTCGTGCGCGTGTGGTTCTGGCCGGGCTCGGAAACGCCCGCCGCGCAGGCGACGTGGATCGCGCTCACCGTGGCGACGAGCCTCGTCGGCATCGTGCTGTGGGGCTCGCTGATCGGTGCGATGCTGCCGTTCCTGCTCTCGCGCCTCGGCCTCGATCCCGCCAGCGCCTCTGCGCCGTTCGTCGCGACGATCGTCGACGTCACGGGACTCGTGATCTACTTCAGCGTCGCTGCCGTGTTGCTCGGCGCACCATTGGGGTAGCGCGAGTCGCGGATCGCGGCACGACGCGTCAGCCGGGACGACCGTCCGGTCGCGGGCGCAGCAGCAGGGGGCCGTAGCGCGCGAGGAAGAACGCGAACGATGCCGCCCACAGGCCGCCGGCGACGAGCCAGACCGTCGCGGCGTGCGCAGGCGCGAACAGCGGTCCCGCAACCCGTACGGCTGCGCCGAGATGGACGCCGGCGTACGCGAGCGCCGTGCCGGGAAGCGCGACGAGCGGCCGACCGGTATGCCCGAGCGACACGCGGGTGATGACGGCGAGGATCGTCGCGCCCATCGCCCCGGCGGTCAGTGCGTGCACGGCCACCGTGGCCGGGAGCGCGGGCCAGAAGGCGGCGAGCCCAGCCGCGAGGAGCCCGACGCCGAGCCACGCCTGTCCCGCGTGGAGGGACCACAGCAGCGGATCCCGCAGCGTCCACACGGTCTGCCAGCCGGCCAGCCGCGCCAGCACCGCGACGCCCGCGACGGATGCCGCCACGCCGT
>CAYOHN010000397.1:0-3430 GCA_964403735.1 uncultured Spirochaetales bacterium
CACAGTACACGCCGGTCGACGGGGACGGAATTCCGGACGGCTCGATCGCGCCGGTCACGCCCCCGCCGACCATCGCGGCCAGGGGCTTGCGCTTCGTCGCGGACCGCAACGGCAACGCGGCCAGCATCCCGAGGAAGCTCAGGAGGAACACCGTACCGAGAGGATCCTGTCCCGGAGCTCGCCCGCGCGATCGGGGACGCGCCAGCGCGGACACGTCCTCCCCGCGAGTGGCCTGCATCAGTGCCTCGGCAGCGGCTTCGATCCCACCCGCGAAGTCGCCGGCGCGGAAGTGCGGGAACAGGACGTCCTCGAGCACGCGCTTGGCGACGATGTCGGGAACGGCGCCCTCCAAGCCGTAGCCGACCTCGATGCGCGCGCGACGGTCCCCGGCCGACACGAGCAAGAGGATCCCGTTGTCGGCGTCTGCCTGCCCCAGCTTCCAGGACTCGACGGCCCGCAACGAGAGCGACTCGATCGGCTCGCCCTCGAGCGACGCGAGCGTGAGCACGGCGATCTGGTGCGTGGTCTCGCGCTCGAAGGCGGCGAGTCGCTGCTCGAGGCGAGCCTCCGCGTCCGGCGCGAGCAGGTCGGCCAGGTCCGTCACGCGCGCGCGCAGCGGCGGGATGGCGAGCTCCGCCCAGGCGGCGTTCGCCAGCAGCGCGAGTGTCAGCGCGAGAGTTCCGACGATCGACGTCCGCGCGGCCCGTCCGCCACTCGATCGCTCTCGGATCAGAACTGCACCTCCGGCGGAGTTTCGGCACCGGCTCGCGCCTCGAAGGTCGGACGGACCTCGGCGCCCAGCAAGAAGCGGGCCGTCAGGTTGGTCGGAAAGAAGCGCACGAGCTTGTTGTACTCTGCAACCGATTCGATGTAGCGCCCCCGCGCGACGGCGATGCGGTTCTCCGTGCCCTCGAGCTGTGCCTGCAGATCGCGGAAGTTCGCGTTGGCCTTCAGTTCCGGGTAGCGCTCGACGGTGACGAGCAGTCGCGATAGCGCGCTCGACAGCTCGCCCTGGGCGGCCTCGAAGCGCTGGAACGCGGCCGGATCGTTGACGAGCTCCGGGGTCGCCTCGATGCCGGTCGCGCGCGCGCGTGCGGAGATGACCGCTTCGAGTGTCTCTCGCTCGAAGTCGGCGGCACCCTTGACGGTCGCGACCAGATTCGGAACCAGGTCGGCGCGACGCTGGTACTGGTTCGCGACCTCTCCCCAGGCCTTCTGGACCTCTTCGTCGGCTCCCTGGATGCGGTTGTAACCGCAGCCGGACACGAGCATGGCGAGCGCCATGGCGATGGCGGTACGAGCACGGGCGTCCATCGATCCCTCCTCGGTGTTGACGCTCATCTTAGCTCTCAAGAGCGATCGCGGAGACGCCGATTCGCGAACCATGGCGGACCTCGATCTCTCCTGTCCCATCTGCCACGCACACGTTCCCGTCGCCGGCGACGAGAAGCCGGGCGACGAGGTCTCGTGTACCTATTGCGGAGCGCCGTGTCGCATCACCGGCAAGGAGGGCGACGAGGCGGCGTGGGAGCTGGAAGAGGACTTTTAGCCTTCTCGCTGTTGCTGACAGGCAATGCAGACGGCCGACTCGGGACGGATGCGGAGCCGGCGCCGGTCGATTTCCTCCCCGCACGCTGCACACTCACCGAAGCGGTCGTGACCGAGCCGTGCCAGCGCGGCGACGACGGCCCGCAGTCGCCGGGCTGCGAGCTGACGCTGCGCGTCGACCATCTGCTGCTGCTGCATCGCATCGACCCGCGAGAGTCGCCCGATCGGCTCGTCCAGCGACACCGGACGGGATCTGTCTTCGGATGCGCTCACGAAGGCTTCGAGCTCGTCGCGCAGGCCGAGAAGCAGAGTCCGGAACTCCGCGCGCTCCGCGTCGGTCACGGGGTCTCTGCAGAGGACCCGCGCGGGAGGCGCCCCTGGGCCGCCCAGTCCGCCAGCGGGGGCGCGTCGCGGTCTCGCGGAGAAAGCGTCGGTTCGGCGATCGGCCAACGGATCCCGATCCTCGGGTCGTTCCACGCGATCGCGATCTCGTGCTCGGGCGCGTAGATCTCCGAGCACTTGTACTCGACCTCGGCGGTCTCGCTGATGACGCAGAACCCGTGGGCGAATCCGGACGGCAGGAAGAGCTGGCGGAAGTTGTCCGCCGAGAGTTCGAAACCGACCCAACCGCCGTAGGTCGGAGAGCCGCGGCGCACGTCCACGGCGACGTCGAAAATCGCCCCCGAGACGCAGCGCAGGAGCTTGGCCATCGGTTTGGGCGCCAGTTGCGCATGCAGGCCGCGGAGGGTCCCGCGCACCGAGCGCGAGTGATTGTCCTGGACGAAGGGCACGTCGATTCCGTGCTCCCGATAGCGCGACTCCCGCCAGCTCTCGAGGAAGAAGCCGCGCGCGTCGCGATGGACCACCGGCTCGATCACGAGGACGCCCTCCAGCTCCGTAGCGATCACCTTCATCGGTCGGACCCCTCGCTGGCGAGGCGCAGCAGATACTTGCCGTAGCTGGACTTGACCAGCTCGTGCCCCAGTTTCTCGAGCTGTTCGCGGTCGATCCACCCCTGGCGAAAGGCGATCTCCTCGGGGCAGGCGACCATCAGCCCCTGTCGTTCCTGCACCGTGTGGATGTAGCCGGACGCTTGCAGCAAGGACTCGTGCGTGCCGGTATCCAGCCACGCGGTTCCGCGGCCGAGCAGTTCCACGGCGAGTTGGCCCCGTTCCAGGTAGGCGAGGTTGACGTCGGTGATCTCGAGCTCGCCGCGGGGCGAGGGCTCGAGCGCGTCGGCGATCTCGACCACCTGCTCATCGTAGAAGTAGAGGCCGACCACCGCGTAATGGGATCGCGGTGCTTTCGGCTTTTCCTCGATCCCGGTGACGCGCCCGTCGGCATCGAAGTCGACGACACCGTAACGTTCCGGATCCTGCACCCAGTAGCCGAAGACCGTGGCGCCAGTACGGCTCGCGGCCGCGCGTTGCAGGGTCGCCGAGAGGCCCTGGCCGTGGAAGAGGTTGTCCCCGAGCGCGAGCGCCACGGGTTCGTGTCGGATGAACTCCCGCCCGATCTGGAAGGCCTGGGCGATGCCTTCCGGCCGCGGCTGCGCGGCGTAGTGGATCGAGAGTCCGAGGGAAGAGCCGTCGCCGAGCAGGCGCTCGAAGAGTGGCAGATCGTCGGGCGTAGAGATCAGCAGCAGCTCGCGGAGGCCCGCCAGCATCAGCGTGCTGAGCGGGTAGTACACCATCGGCTTGTCGTAGACCGGCAGCAGCTGCTTGCTGATGCCGCGCGTGATCGGATGCAACCTGGTGCCGGAGCCGCCGGCGAGGAGAATTCCCTTCATGGGCGAGCGCCTCCGCCGACGAACGTATCAAATGCCCACGGCGCAGCCGTCAAGAAAGGGGCCGGGTTCGATCCGTCAACTTTTCCACTGGAA
>CAYOHN010000398.1:0-3420 GCA_964403735.1 uncultured Spirochaetales bacterium
TGCTCCCGCTCCGCGCGGCTGGTTCGCGTCCATCCGGAAGACGCTGGGCGGCTACTTCGTCGCGGGCCTGCTGGTGATCACGCCGATCTCCGTGACGGCGTGGGTCGTCGCCTGGGCCGTCGAGCGACTCGACAATGCGATCCTGCCGCACCTGTTGCGTCTCGTCGGGCTCGACGCCGCCCCGCGGATCCCGTTGGTCGGCGCGATCTTCACGATCCTCGTGATCCTGCTGCTCGGCGTGATCGCCCGGCACTTCTTCGGCCTCGAGCTGCTGCGCATCGGCGAGCGGCTCGTGGCGCGCGTGCCGGTGGCGCGCAGTATCTACGGCGGCGTGAAGCAGCTCCTCGAAACGATCTTCCTGAAGAGTGGTTCGCAGAAGTTCCGACGCGTCGTGCTGATCGAGTACCCGCGCAAGGGGATTTATTCGCTGGCGTTCACGACCGGGCCGGCGCAGGGCATCGTCCAGGACGAGACACCGGAACGGGTCGTGTGTTGCTTCGTCCCGACGACGCCGAATCCGACGTCCGGCTTCTTCCTGCTCGTCCCCGAACACGAGATGCGAGCGTTGGACCTGTCCGTCGAAGATGCGTTCAAGCTGATCATGTCCGCGGGTCTCGTGACACCGGAACGCAAGCCCGATCCATCCCTGGGATCGCCACCCGCCGCTCCCGCGGCTGTGGCGCCCGCAGCCATCGGACAGGAGAACCTCTCATGAGCGAACTCGCCACGAAGCACTGCGTACCGTGCCGAGGCGGCGTACCCCCGCTCCGCGGGGCCGCGCTGCTGGTCTTGCATCAGCAGCTCGGAGCCGAAGGCAATGGCTGGCGCATCATCGACGAGCATCATCTCGAGAAGGACTACCGCTTCCGCGACTTCGCGCAGGCCCTTGCCTTCGTGAACCGCGTGGGTGCGCTCGCCGAGGAGCAGGCGCATCATCCCGACCTGCTGCTCGCCTGGGGCCGCGCCCGCGTCCAGATCTGGACGCACAAGATCGACGGCCTGACCGAGAGCGACTTCGTGTTCGCCGCCAAGTGCGATCAACTCGAGTCTGGCTGAGACGTCGCGAGGCGGAGGGCGGGGAAGCGGGAAAGCGGGGACGTTCTTTGCGTATTTTCGTTGTCTCTGGCGAGCGCATTGCGATCCGCTGGATCTGCGCCAGAGACAACGAAAATACGCAAAGAACGTCCCCGCTTCCGTGCTGCGCGTCCCGTTTCGAGGCTCAGTCGAGGAGCTGGCGCAGGACGTACGGCAGGATGCCGCCGTGGGCGTAGTAGTCGGCTTCGGTGGCGCCGTCGATGCGGACCCGCACGTCGAAGTCGCGGCTCTCGCCGTCGTCTGCCGTGGCGCATAGGCGCAGCTTGCGACCGCCCTCGAAGCCCGAGGCCATGCCCTCCGCGAGGCCGAGCACGTCGTAGCGCTCACGCCCGGTGAGGCCGAGAGACTCGGCGCTGTCTCCGGCCAGGAACTCGAGCGGCAGGATGCCCATCCCGACGAGGTTCGAGCGGTGGATGCGCTCGTAGCTCTCGGCGAGCACCACGCGAACGCCGAGCAGCAGAGGGCCCTTGGCGGCCCAGTCCCGGCTCGACCCGGAACCGTATTCCTTGCCCGCGATGACCAGCAGCGGCGTTCCCTCTTCGCGATACCGTTCCGCCGCGTCGAAGATCGACAGTTGTTCTTCCTCCGGAAGATGCACGGTCACGCCCCCCTCGGTGCCGGGCGCAAGGAGATTACGCAGTCGCACGTTTGCGAACGTGCCGCGCATCATCACCTCGTGATTGCCGCGCCGCGAACCGTACGAGTTGAAGTCGCGCGGTTCGACGCCGTGCTCCTGGAGGTAGCGCGCGGCCGGCGAGTCCTTCGCGATCGACCCGGCCGGCGAGATGTGGTCCGTCGTGACGCTGTCTCCGAGCAACGCGAGCACCCGCGCACCGCGGATCTCCTCGACGGCGCCCGGTTTCCGTGCCATTCGGGTGAAGTACGGAGGCTGGCGGACGTAGGTGGAATCCGGCTCCCACGCGAAGCGTTCCCCCTCCGGCACCGGCAGCCCGTTCCAGCGCGTATCGCCGGCGAAGACATCGGCATAGGTTCCCTCGAACAACGCCGCGGTGACGAAGCGCGTGACCAGCTCCTGGATCTCGTGGGCCGACGGCCAGAGATCCCGCAGCGTCACCGGCTTGCCGTCGCGGTCCGTACCGAGCGGCTCCGTCGTGAGATCGAGATCCATCCGCCCGGCCAGCGCGTACGCGACGACCAGCGGCGGCGACATCAGGTAGTTCGCGCGCACGGCGGGATGCACGCGCGCCTCGAAGTTGCGGTTGCCCGACAGCACGGAGGCGACGACGAGTCCGCCGCGCTCGATGCCCTCGGCCACCGGCTCCGGCAGCGGGCCCGAGTTCCCGATGCACGTCGTGCAGCCGTAGCCCACCACCTGGAAGCGCAGCTGCTCGAGGTACGGCAGCAGCCCCGAGTCCTTCAGATAGCGAGTCACCACCTGCGAGCCGGGCGCGAGCGACGTCTTCACCCAGGGCTTCGTCTCGAGTCCGCGCTCGACTGCCTTCCTCGCCACCAGACCCGCAGCGATCATCACGCTCGGATTCGAGGTATTCGTGCAGCTCGTGATGGCGGCGATCACGACGGAGCCATCGCGCAACGGGAGCGTCTCCCCGTCGAGCTCGATCTCCACTTCCGCGGCGTCGCTTCCCGCGTCGCGCTTCGTCAGCTCCGGCAGCACCTTCGCGAATGAGGCCTTGGCCTGCGACAGCGCGACGCGATCCTGCGGTCGTCGCGGACCGGCCAGGCTCGGCTCGATCGAGCCGAGATCGAGCGCGAGCCGCTCGGAGTACTCCGCGGCGGGCGTGTCGGCATCGTGGAACAGCCCCTGGGCGCGCGTGTAGGCCTCGACGAGTGCAACCTGTTCCTCGCTCCGCCCCGACAGGCGCAGATAGCGCAGCGTCTCGGCATCGACCGGGAACATCCCGCAGGTCGCGCCGTATTCCGGACACATGTTGGAGATCGTCGCGCGGTCCGCGAGCGGCAGGCCCGCGAGGCCTGCCCCGTAGAACTCGACGAAGCTCCCGACGACGCCGTGCTGGCGCAGCATTTCGGTGACGCGCAGCACCAGGTCCGTCGCCGTAGCGCCCTCGCGCAGGCGACCGCTCAGCTCGACGCCGACGACCTGCGGCACCAGCATCGCGACCGGTTGCCCCAGCATCGCTGCCTCTGCTTCGATGCCGCCCACGCCCCAACCGAGCACGCCGAGGCCGTTGACCATCGTCGTGTGGGAATCCGTCCCGACGAGCGTATCGGGGTATAGCAACGGCGCGCCGGCGGCACCGGCGGCTTCGTTCGAGAACACGACGCGCGCCAGGTACTCGAGGTTCACCTGGTGCACGATGCCCGTCCCCGGCGGCACCACTTTGA